>WQTY01000203.1 GCA_009786045.1 Pseudomonadota bacterium
AGATCCTGCCGCAAAGGCCCACGCGATAACGAGGCATTCTGGCACCCGCGACAACGCAAATTGCACCCCTGTAAGCCGTACGAAAAAACCGCGCATGAGGGATAAAAATGAAACAGCGGTTTCTTCTCGATGGGATCGATGTTGAGTGCCGCGGGACGCCCATACACGAGCGACGCCACCCCATCGGCATTGCCCGCCCGAACCCCGCAAAGCCCCTTTTTGCCAGGGTCCAACGCGCACCCATGCGGACACAATGCACACAATACATGCCCCTGCGACGAAGCGCGGGACAAAGCAACGTCAGAAACGCCAACCACGGCATGCTCCCTATATTTTTATTTTTGTGGGGGAGCATTGCTCCCCCACACCCCCTGCGATACTTCGTATCGCTTGTGGGTGGGAGTTTTCATGATGTCGCCCCCCTCTCCAAACTGGAGAGGGGGCAGGGGGTGAGGCTAAAAGCTAAACCTCAACCCCATGCCCACACCATCGGACGAAACATACGGCAAAAACTGAAATGACGAGACATCCTCTCCTTCAGGCCTTGGGGCGTATTTGACCGCATCGACGATCACGAGCACAACGCCCGTTACTGCAATCGCGCTGCCGCCCGCAATGAGGCCATAGCTGATGTTCAGCTTCTTTTGGGTCTTTGACTTTTCCTTCATGATATTGTCGTACGAATAATCCCCTTCCTGACTGGTCTTATTCCCCTCAAGCAAATCCTGATAACGGCTATAGGAAACACCGGCAAGTACGCCGCCGCCAATGGCCGTCGCCGCACCAACGCCAATAAAGGTGTATCCCAGCGTCTTGAAAAGAAACGACTTCTGGGCACGTTCTTCGGGCGTCAGGCCGCCATCTGCAAGCAGCTTCTCCAGGTCAACCACCTCAACCTCGACAGACACGACCTCGCCTGCCACAGCCTTGATACTCTTCGTCGTAAAACCATAGCTCGTTTTTGCATGAAGCGAGTGATCACCAGGCACCAGCGCTATCGGCAGTGCATGACAGTCGAATTCGACGCCGCCGTTAATTGAAATGGCCATCTCGGAAGGACGGCACTGCAAAACGATGGACGCAGAGCATTGCATCTCAAGCTCTTTGAGATGATCCTGCGCCCTGGCATCAAGCTCCGACTTCGGAATCTCCTTAATCGGCGGAGCGCCTGCAACGCGCATCAACGCCTCGCGAGCTTCCATGCACTTGCCCTGGCTCGCATACGTGCGGCCAAGATTAAACCAGATAACATTGAATTCCCCAAGATGAAGCATTGCCCGAAACAGCTGCTCTGCCTTCTGATAGTTGCCCGCATTGGTGGCATCGACTGCCTCATTGTTCAGGCCTACCTGCTGTTCCGAAAAAGATGTCCCCACCGCAACGTTATCCGCCACCACTGCTGCATCATCTGCCGGTTTCTCTGCTGCCGCCGGGCTCCTCGAACTCGAAGAAGACCTTTCCCTGGTGCTTCTTGGATTGGCAAATACAGGCGAAGCAGCTAAGAAAAATAACGCCAAAAAGATTAAAAACTTTTTCATCCTTCCTCCAGGTAGCCGAACCGCAACACACCGATGCACTGCCAAACTTATCTCAGAAACCGCCATTCTGCAATCTGAAATATTCCACGCACAACATACGAAGAAAATGCACAAAGATGCTATCTCAAACAAAAAAGCCTCGCCCAAGGGCGAGGCAGGGTGTTGAACAGCAGATGACTAGCTGTGCATGTCTTTGTAGACCTTCCAGAGCTTCAGTGCCGTGTCTCGAATGCCGTTGTCGAGTGCTTCGATCTCTTCTTTCGTCCAATCGGCAGGATCCTTGCGTGCAAACGTCGTCAGATCGCGGCGGTTGTCGAACCGTGCCACGGGCACGTAGAAGGTTTTGCCGTGTGCCTCAATGCGAAGCGTGTTTTCCTTATCGCTCTGCTCCATGAGATCAAGCATGTCATCCGAACCGTAATCCTGAAGCATGACGGATTCAGGCGTGCCATGGAACAGAATGGACTTGTCCTCGCCCGGACGCGCACGTTCGCGATTCTTGCGCCGCGATTCCTCTGGCGTGACCCACACATAAAGGATGGCGGCACGGCTCAGAATCTCCTCCGAAAGATAGGGCAAACTTCCCGCATAGCCATAGTGCTTGGGCATGGGACGAACATCCACCGGGCCGCCTCGCGCAAATTCGATCACGATCGTCTTGCCCTCACGCGATTTTGACGCATTGTCAATCTTGGCGTCGAACAATTCCCGGGCTTCTTCCTCAAGCTTCTCCTCAAGCTTGGCGCGAATCTCTGCGCTAAGCGCCGCAATCTTCGCCACACCGCCAACCTTCACCGCTGAATTGTCGAGACGCTCAAAGAGACGGGCAGCCGCATTCTTCGGATTCTCTGCCTCACCTGTCAGAATTTCATGATAATCTTCATTGAGAAGTTCAATCAGAGCCGACCAGTCAAAGCTGTCCAGGAACGGGCCATTGCGTCCGCCTGCATCGTCCTCGTAATGGTAAATGCGAGGCTCACCAAGCTCCTCCAACACCTCATCGATGACCAACTGAACATGCACATAGGGATAGTCGTCCAATTGGATCGTCTCCCCCATATGGAACTGATCAGGCGTCTTGGCTGTCAAAAAGGTTCGCACCTCAGACTTGCCAGACGCGGGAAGCGCCAGCAATAACAGTGTATCGAAAATTTCAGGCATCTGTCATCTCCCGGTTGAAACCACTCGACATGAGCGGATATAGGTAGACAGACATTTATCCGTCTTGCGCAAAGAATGGCAAGCAAATTTTACCTCTTTACGCGGGAGAGCCTTTCTGTGGGGGATCCAGCTCCCCCCTGCGTGCCTCCCCTTTCAGGGGAGGTGGTGGCGAAGTCGACGGAGGGGTTCGCGCATTGCTTGTGGGTGAAGTGGCAAAGTGCATCGTTTGTGACCACATATCTCGCCATGCAACGAAAATTTCCTACTAAAAACAATGACTTTCTATCTAAATGCAATAATTTTTCTCTCAAAGCGGCATGCAGCGAAACCGGGCGTGGAATCCACGCCCGGCGCAGCCGCCCCCTCCCCTGAGGCTCATCCCTGCCGGGTCAGAAAACAGCTCGGCACAACGCGCCACTTATCCTTGACCGCATGGTAGGAAAGAACGCACAGACTGATGCTGTCTCCCACCACGTAGGCGTGCGCCTGATCGTCACTTTCGACCCTCGTCATCGACGCATTCACGCGCCATCCCTGCCCCGACACATCGACGATGTCGCGAACATAAACCTTGAGCTCAATGGGGGGCATGTCGAGGCGAACATAGAGTGCGCCGGGTTTCATGCCAAGAATCGTCCCCGTGCGCGAGGGACGTTGACTGGGGGGATAGTCGCAGTCATGCCCGATGACACAGGCAATGGCATAGGAATCCACCGCCTTGTCCATCTCTCGCTGTACAGAGCGCGCCCGATTTGCAGATTGAATGACGCGCTCGCGCAGGGCAACATTATCGCCTGAAGACCGACCGGCTTCGGGGAAGCATGCCCCAATGGCCTCCTGGTGCGTAAAAATACCGACCACCTCGCGCATCGGCGCACTGAACCGGGCATAGGGATTGACACCAAGCGCACTGTGGAGGCCTGCGTCCGTCGAAAAAAAACTCCGCCGCTGCATCATGAGAATCTGACGCTCAATGGCCTGTTGAATGCGCCCCAGACGCTCGTCATCGTCGACAAGACCCTCAAGATAATCGGCGAGGCTTTGTTTGCTGCGATCCCAAAACCAGGCCTCTGGCAGGAACTGTGCCTGAGCAATGGCGTTGATGATGGCATTGAGCTCATCAAGATCGCGCGCCGAAAGAGCCTCATGATTGCGGAATATTGCCAATACCCCGGGATCTTCCTGTGCCAGGCGATTGAGGATCCTGGCGCCCTCCATATTGCACAGTAGAGAAAGCTGTTCGTTGTACAGGTCAACCGGCGACCGTTCGTCCAAACCGAGTACAAAGCCATCCCTGGTGCCGTTCAGAGATATGTCCAGGGCAATCCTGTTAAAGTGCACCACGTTGCGCGTCCGGCTCTCACGAAGGCGAAGCAGGCTTGCCTCACGAAACGCCAGCAGGCTCGCTGCATAGTCTGTTTCTGCAAAGGGATGATTGCCGGAATCGCGCAAAAAGGCATCCACGTCATCGTTGGTCAGCTTTGCGCGTGAGCGCATCATGGCTCGCACGAGCACGGTTTTCGTGCATACGCCGTCCCTGTCGATCTGCATGACAAACACAAGCGCACGCCGATCAACACAGGGGTTGAGCGAAATCATGCCACGCGACAGCGCATGGGGAAGCATGGGCACACTCATGCCGGCAAAGTAGATGCTCGCCCCCCTTGCCAGCGCTTCTTCATAGAGCGCGGTTCCCGGCCGGATAAACCAGGACGCATCCGCAATGGCGTAGCACACGAGATAAGCACAATCGGGGCCAACTTCTATGGGCGCCTGACCGGCACTCGCCACAAAGAGCGCCTGATCCAGATCCATGGTGCCGGCACCATCCACTGTCACAAAGGGCACGTGGCGCCAATCCTCACATACCTCTTCGGAAACAGGATCGGCAAGAATCCGCTCGACTTCTCCCTCGACAGACTCCGAAAATCCAGACTCCAGCCCACGATCGGAGGCAAGCTGGTAGACACCATGCAGCACGCTGCCCGACTTAGCCCAGTCGATGATGCGGTAGCTTCGCGAAGACTGCCGTTCCAGGCGAAGATAGTCACCTGCCGAAACCAAATCACGGAACTCCGCCAGGTTCTCAATGCGATCCCAGGCATCCTCTTTGCCAACGGCACGAAGCCTCCCCTCCTGCAAAGCGCTGTCGAACTTCACAATACGGGTCGAGCGCTCGAAAAGCCGGATACTCTCTACACCATGATGACACATCATAACCTCCACTCAGGGATTCTTTCGACTGCTTCGCCTCCACTTACGTCGGCGAGGCATGTGGCACCAAGCGATGCTCTCTGCCACTCCACCCACAAGCGATACGAAGTATCGCAGGGGGCGTGGGGG
>WQTY01000204.1 GCA_009786045.1 Pseudomonadota bacterium
AAGCCAGTTCAAACCTTTTCGAGCACCCCTTAGAGCATTTTCCTTTTTCTTTTTCATGTGGGGGAGTCAGCTCCCCCACACCCCCTGCAATGCTGCGCATTGTCTGTGGGTAAAGGGCAGAGTGCTTCGTTTAAGAATAAACATTCTGCACACTCTCACCACACATCGACAATCGTGGATAAATAATATGAAAAAAAATATCACTATCGCCATTCTTGGCCTCATATCCGCCGTTTGTCTCGGCATCCTATTCTGGCCACACCTAAATCACGCGCATGATCACGACCACGATCACGACCATGCAGAATACGATGATACCCATGCCGATCACGATGACGTGGTTCGGCTCACAGATGCCGTGCTGGCCGAGTTCAACATTGAACAGGCCCTGGCGCAGGCAGGCAAACTCGATCTGCATGTGACGCTCACAGGAGAAATCAGCCTGAACGAAGAGGATATCGCGCGCGTTCATCCCAAAATCGAAGGCATGGTGACGGAAGTGCATGCCCCACCAGGCACTCGGGTGGTGGCCGGTCAAAGGCTTGCTATTTTGAACAGCCCTGGGCTTGCCGAAGCCCAGGCCGGTTATTCAGCCGCCATCGAAAGGCACAAAACGGCCCAGGCAAACTTCCAGCGAGAGTCTGCGCTCTGGGAGAAAAAAATGACAAGCCAGCAGGAATACCTGGATGCGCAGCAAAACTTAATCGACGCCAAAGTTGAGCAAAACCTGCGAAGCACACAGCTGCTCAGCCTGGGCATGACCAAACGGCAGCTGGAAGCCTTCTCCAAACAGCCCGGCACCATCAGCACTCGCTTTGAAGTCGTGGCCCCCGTGGGCGGAACCATCCTTGAACGGCACGTGACGGTGGGGGAGAACGTGGGAACAGATGCCCTTCTCTTTACAATCGCCGATCTGGATACTGTCTGGGGTGAGTTTCATGCTTTCGCAAGTGACCTGGGGAAAATCGGTGTAGGACAGGATGTTGGGGTATACATTGACACCAACAGACCCTCTTTGCAGGGCAAAGTCACCTGGATTGCCCCCCTGGTTGATCCCGCCACGCGCACAGCAAAGGTGCGCGTCGTTCTGCCCAACACCGACGGCAACCTCCGGCCAGGTGCTTTTGCCTCCGCCAATGTGAGCATCGGCCAAACCGAGCAGGGCATCCCCGTGCCAAAAACTGCGCTCCAGACCTTCGAAAACCAAACGGTCATCTTTGTCCGAACAGACGATGGCTTTATCCCAAGGCCCATCATCATTTCTGCAGAAAATGACACGCACGTCCTCGTCGCCTCAGGCCTCGATGCCGGGCAAACCTACGTCACAAAAGGCGCCTTCACCCTCAAAGCCGAACTCTCCAAATCGCTCTTCGACGACGGACATAATCACTGATTTTTTTCGTGGGGGAGCCAGCTCCCCCACACCCCCTGCGATACTTCGTATCGCTTGGGTGAGTGAGACTGAATGCCTCGCCTAATGGCTAAAAGTTTCGCTTTTTGTTTCTTCTTTATTCGTCTGCTGCATTCGAAACTGCAAACCCAACTGGATTGTTTCGCTCCTGCTCGCAACACGAGGCTTGTGGCTTCAAACGATACACTTCGCCACTTCCCACAAGCAATGCGCAGCATTGCAGGGGGTGCGGGGGAACAAGTTCCCCCGCAAAAAGAGAATAACATATGAAAAACATTATCGAATTTGCACTGAGCCATCGCTTTCTTATGTGTGTTTTGGGAACGCTCGTGATGGCGACGGGATTGTTTTGCTATACGCGTCTTCCCATCGACGCTTTCCCCGATACGACGCCCACGCTTGTGCAGGTATTTACCGAAACGGACGGGCTGAGTCCTGAGGAAGTCGAAAAATTCATCACCTATCCCGTGGAAACGCATATGAACGGGCTGCCCGGCCTAAAGGAAGTGCGTTCCATTTCAAACTTTGGCCTTTCGGTCATCAACGTCTATTTTCATGATAACATCGACATATATTTTGCCAGGCAGCTTGTCGGGGAGCGCCTCCAGGAGGCCAGGGAGGAGATCCCGCAGGGACTGGGTTCGCCCCAAATGGGCCCCATCTCGACCGGCCTTGGGCAGATTCTTTTCTACGTTCTTGAAGATGAAACCCAAACCCGTTCCCCCGAGGAAATGCGGGACATTCAGGATTGGATTGTCAAATTCAACCTGCAAACTGTTCCCGGCGTCACGGAGGTTCTCTCTATTGGAGGTGAAGTCAGGCAATTCCAGGTGAGAATCCGCCCCGACGATCTGCTGCGCTACGACCTCACCATCCAGGATATCAAGTCGCAGATCGAGGCCAACAACAGTAACATCGGCGCACAATTTCTCGTCAAAAATGCCGAAGAGTACGTCATTCGTTCCATTGGCCTCGTAGAAACCATCGGGGATCTGGCAAAAATCGTCGTCAAACCCCAGCCGGGCGCCCCGGTTTATCTCGATCAGGTCGCAGACATCGTCATTGGGGGTGAAATCCGCCGAGGTCTTGCGACGATGAATGGCGAGGGAGAAGTGGTGGCGGGCATGGTGCTTAAGCTCATCGGCACCAATACTTCCCGGGTCATTGCCGATGTTAAGCTAAAACTCGACGATATCAACCGCACGCTGCCGGAGGGGGTATCGATCGTGCCCTACTACGATCAGGCGGATCTCGTGGCCAGATGCGTCGAAACGGTCACGCACGCAATGTTCTCCGCCATCTTGCTGGTCATCGCCATCCTGCTGCTTTTTATGGGCAGCATACGGCCAAGCATCGTGGTCGCCCTGGCCATCCCGTTTTCGCTCCTCTTTGCTTTTATCCTCATGTCACTGCTTGGCATCACCGCCAACCTCATGTCGCTGGGCGGCCTGACGATTGCCATCGGCATGATGATCGATGCCGCACTCGTCATCGCAGAGAATATCGACCGATGGCTTCGAGACGCCGCACCAACCGAATCCAGACGGGCAATCGTCGCCAAAGCCTGCGCCGAAATCGCCACCCCCGTCATCTTTTCCATCGTCAACATCATCGTTGTTTTTCTGCCCCTGCTCACGCTGCAGGGGGTCGAGGGCAAGACCTTTGCGCCTCTGGCCAAAACGGTCATGCTGGGCATGCTGGGATCGCTCATCTACGCCATCTTTATCGCCCCGGTTCTCTCGCACCTGCTCATGCGCCGCCGCGCGCCAGAGGCCAAATCCAAAACTCCGCGCGAAACCCTGCTCATTCGTGCGCTGATTCGGGTCTACCGCCCATGCGTCACGTTTTTCGTCAAAAACCGCGGCATCGCCATCGGCCTGGCCGGAAGCATCCTGCTGCTCGGCGTCCTCGTCTTCCCAAGGCTCGGCTCTGAGTTCGTTCCTCGCCTGGACGAAGGCAGTCTGCTGATCCGCGCCACCATGGCACCGTCCATTTCGCTCGAAGAAGCGCGTGACACGATGCTCCGCTTCGAAAGACGGCTGATGAAAGACTTTCCCGAAATCACCCGCATCGTCTCCCGCGTGGGAAGGGGCGAAATCGGCGCCCATGCCGATCCCGTCAACAGCGCCGAAGCCCTCATTGAACTCAGGCCCACGCATGAATGGACAACCAAAGAAACGCCAGCTCAGCTGTACCAGAGAATCTCCGAAAGCCTCGAAACCTTTCCAGGCGCACAATTCAACGTGACACAGCCTATCGCCGCCGCCACGGACGAACTCATCACCGGCACGAGAGCCGATCTTGCCATCAAGCTTTTCGGCCCGGACATGGAAATTCTCAAAGACATGGCGGCGCAAATCGAATCGCGCATCCGAACCCTGCCAGGCGCCACCGATGTTCAGATGGATCAGATCACGGGCACGCCCCAGATTCAGATTCACATCAATCGCGCCGCCATTGCCCGCTACGGCCTCAACATACACGATGTCCAGGAACTCCTCGCCATTGCCGTCGGCGGCGAATCGGTGGGGCAGGTCTTTGATGGCATCAAACGGGCGGATATCTTTCTGCGCTTTGAAGAAACGTCGAGGGGCAGCATCGAAGCGCTTCGAAAAATCCTCATCCCCACCCCCGGCGGCTTAAGAATCCCTCTCGAACAGGTTGCCACCATCCAGGAAGTGGTCGGCCCGCGCCAAATCACCCGCGAAAACAACCAGCGCTTCATCACAGTTCAGTGCAATGTGCGCGGACGGGACGTGGGCAGCTTCGTGACCGAAGGCCAGGCCCTGCTCGAAAAGACCATTGCCCTTCCCGACGGCTACTTCATCCAATGGGGCGGGCAATTCGAGTTGCAACAAGAAGCCAACCAACGCCTCGCCCTTGTCGTACCCATCTCCCTGCTCATCATCGTCCTTCTGGTGTTCATGGGTCTCGGATCTGTCAAAAGCACACTGCTCATTCTGCTCAACATCCCACTGGCGCTGGTCGGTGGGGTCCTCGCACTCTGGCTGACCGCTCAAAACCTCTCCGTGCCCGCCTCCGTCGGCTTCATCGCACTCTTCGGCATCGCCCTCGAAAATGGCATGGTCCTCATCACCACCCTCAATCAGCGCGCCAGAAACGCCCCCGACATCGACGAAGCCTCCATCCAATGCGCCTGCATCCGCCTGCGCCCGGTCTTTATCACTGCCACCACCACAGCACTCGCCCTTATCCCAATCCTGCTCAGCACAGGGGCAGGCAGCGAAATCCAGCGCCCCCTGGCAACGGTCGTCCTCGGCGGCCTCGTCACCTCCACAATACTGACGCTGCTCATCCTGCCGGCCTTCTATAAATGGTTTCGCCCAACGCACCCAAACACCACCGAAGAACCCCAAACATAGGGCCTTTTTCTTTTTGGGGAGCGAAGCTTAGGGGGTTCCCACACCCCCAGCAAGCCTCCCCTTTTAGGGGAGGTGGCGGCAAAGCCGACGGAGGGGTTTGTGACGCCCGCTATTGCTCGCACCCGCGAGCAATACGCGGCCGGGCGCGGCTATCTGCCAAAGGCAGATACACCGCGCCTTTTTTCTTTCGTGGAGGAAGCATTGATC
>WQTY01000205.1 GCA_009786045.1 Pseudomonadota bacterium
GAGCCTCTGCGGTTTGGATGTCGATGAGCCTGGCGTAGCCGGTGTGCATGTCTTCGCGCAGCGCTTTGCTTGCGGCAGGATCGATAGAAGCCAGGCGCTCGGATTCGTAATAGGCAGCTTCAAGCAGTGCCCTTAAAGATGCCTCTTCCAGCGCCGGGTTTTGGCTGTATTTGGCATGTTGCGCTAAGACCCAGGCGTAGCCCTCAGCGTTTTCGTTAAAGCGCACAAACTCATCGTACCCAAACCGAATGGCTTCGTATTTGTTCGGCCTGCTGTCAACGTAACGGGAAAAAGCATTGCCGGAACTTTCGGCATCTCTGCTGTGGAGATAAAGCCGACCCACGATGGCATGGACATCGGCGTCGTCTGGTGCCAGCGTTTGCCACGTTTTGGCGTAGGAAAGCGCCTGAGAAAATAATACGCGCTTCTGAAAAAAATCGACAACTGTGCGATAAGATGCCGGGCTGTTATCCCTCGAAATGGCGGCGTCAATGGCCATTTTTCCGGCTTCATGGTCGTCTTTGACATCGTAGTAATAGGCGGCCAGCACCATCTGTGCTGTTTGCGCCTGGTTTTCTGCACTCAGGAGAGGGGCCAGCGCTGCCAGAAACTGCTTTTCTGATGCACTGCTCGAAGAGAAGTATTGCACCACTTCCAAATGATCGATCAAGCCACTGTTCCGGCGCGACTCGAGCTTTTCATAGAGCAGATCGAACGCCTGTAAATTCGAAAGTGCCTGATAAAGCATCTCGCGCTCTGCTCTGTCGAGCTTGTCCCGGCTGTCCAGTGGCTCAAGAAATGCTCTGATCTGCTCCCATCCTGCATTTTTGTCGTAAAATACTCTGGCAAATCTGCGCCTCAATGCATCGGCTGCCTCTTCGTCTTCTGCTTCATTGAGCAACGATTCGGCCAGCCGATACATGCGCTGGAATTGTGACGTTTTGGCATAGAGCTCTATCAGTCTGAGGGCAAAATCCGTTTTTCTGTATCCAAGGGCCATGGCTCGCTCGCAGACTTCCATGGCGTCTGCATACATGCCCCTCGAATGGAAAAATGAAAATAATCGCTCAAAAACAGCCGTATCATCCAAATTCAAACGGCTCAGTTCCAGATCAATCTGGAATTTTTCCGCAAATGTCCCGCCCTTGTGGTTGCTGAAGTGCTGGAATACATCCATGACAAAGTCAGGATCTTGTCTGAAGTGTGTGCCGGTATAGGCTTGATAAGCCGCTTCCGCGCTCAAAGACTGCAAAACAAGTCTGAGACCTTCCACAATCTCGGTTTTGTCAGGCTCTGTGCTGGAGAAATAGAGAGGCAACAAAGCCAAAGCTTCATCCGTCTTTCCGCTGTTCGCCAGGGCGATGGCACGGGGCAGAAGCGAGGAGATGCTTTGAGAACGAGACAAAATTTTTGCTTCCGTTTCCCATTGGCTGAATTCGTTGCAGATCTGGGCCGCCATCTTAATTCGCCTCTCGCGTTCGGTCTCATCCTCTGCGCCATCCAAATACTCGAAGAGCTTTTGGGCCGCCTCTTCGTGGCGTTGTCCCTGATAGAGCAGTTTTGCCACAAGGTATTGGCGAGAAGCGGTTTCGCCGTAGGAAGACAGTACAGCGATGGCTGCTTCTGTCTGCCCGGCTTCTGCCAGTTTCAGAGCATACCGGACGATTTGTTCGGAACTGCGAGGGAGGTTTTCCCATTGCCCTTCGAATTGAGACAGGTAGAGGTAGCAGCCGAACGCCTGGGTGTGCGAATAAGCTTCGCGAAACAGCGAAACTTTTTCGGGGTCCCATGCTGGCGTAGTCTGCGCCAGGCGAGAGGCAACTTCACATACGTTTGACCAATCTCGTCTGGGTGCGTAGATACTCAGCATGAGTTCATCCAGTGCCCCGGAACCAGCCCCTATGGCGTTGGCATATTCGGCAATGCGAGTGGCATCGTGATAGCGCTCCTGCGATACGTAACGCCTGGCAATGAGAAGATAGGCATCGGCATTTTGGGGGTCTTTGGCCAACATTGCCGTGGCCTTCTGTTCAACGGAATCGGCACCGCTTTGGGTGCGCCATCCCGCATCAACCCCGCTGCAGGAGACGACCGAGAGAAACGCAAACCACGTGAAAAACTTTGGAGTGATACAGTTTAATCTCTGATAACGCATGAGGCAGTAGGGAATGCAGGCGCAAAATTCACCTGGAAGGGATGAGACAAGCCCATGATGCGACGAGTCTTTAAGGTCAGGAGCGCTTCTTCTTTTTGGGGTGCAAAACGAGCCCTCTCTCCGGCATATTCTGGATGAGTTCTTCCTGATAGCCCGGTTTAACCGTCGCATCGCCTGAGGTGATGGCATCGTTTTTCGACAGCACGGCGATGAACCGGTCGATCCGGCGCTGTACAGAATCCGTATATCGCTCGGCAAAATCAGAAATGCCACCTATACGCAGGGGTTCGATACAGGCTCTGAGTCGAAAGAAACAGCGGATTCGGATCCGCACCAGATCGAAATACCCCATCCTGGCAGGAAGATCAGAGGGGGACGTGAAAGAATCATTGGTTTGCGAAATCGTTGCCTGAGGTGACTCGATTTCCGGCAGATCGGGAGAGCCCTCATCAGTTTGCGAGGTCATTGCCTGAGGCAGTTCGTCTTGTGGCTGAGCAACAGTGAGATCGTTGTCAGGGTTTTCTTCAGGCGATTTCAAGCGTGCCGCTTCGATCTGCTGATCGAGCTGCTGTTCGAGTTGCGCGCACAGCATTTCGTCGGTTTTTGCCGAATGCATGGCGGCAAACGTTTCCGAAAGCAACGCCCGCGCCTGAACCCGCCAGGACTTCCCCAGGGCTTTTCCCCTGATGCGAAGTGCCTCGCTTAGTGCTTCAGCGCGCCTTTCGAGCGGATGACCAGACACAATTTAATCCTATTCGCCCAATACGGGAGTACCCCTGGCCGAACACAACGGCAAAAATTCGCCGACATTTGCCGGAAGAAGTGCCCCGTCAAGATCCGCCCCAAAGAGCATGTCGGGCGTAAGCTGGGTCTTAAGGAGTGTTGCCCTGGCCAGCGAAGCCGAACACAACCTCGCGCCAATCAGCATGGCGCCGGTCATGTCCGCATCCTCCAGCATTGCTGACGCCAGCGAAGCCTTATGAAGATTTGTTCCGGAGAGCAATACCCCGGAGAGATTGGCATTTGAAAAATCCGCCTCACATAAAAAAGCCTGCTCAATCGCGGCATTTCGGAGAGAGCAGTTTTGGAGGGAGACGTTCATGAAGAAAGCCTGCTTGGCACGGATGCCATCGAAGGTGGCAGGCGAGTGTGCGTAGGCATTGTTGAAAACAGCCTCGCTGAGCTGGCCGTCGGTGAAGTTGGCGCCGGAAAGAGTGGCCGCCGTAAAGGCTGCCCCCGTCGCGCGTACACCCTGAAACTGGGCATGACTTAAGTTCGCTTCCTTGAACTTGGCGCGGCTCATTTCGGCACGTGACAGCGTGGCATGCGACAGCGTGGCAAACGAAAAATCGGCCTCTGTCAGGGACGCCTCGCTGAAATCTGCGCTCGTCAGACGCGCTTTAAACCAGTTCGTCTTTTTGAAGGTGCCGTGTGCAGCCCGAAGCATGTCCGCATGGACATAAGAAAACGTCGCGAAATTTGCATTGGCATACTCAAACACCGACCCCACCAGGCGGGCATTGCGAAAATCTGCTCCCGACACATTGGCGCGCAAAAAATCGGCATTCTCCAGCAAACACTGGCTGAATCTGGCACCCTTGGCCGTTGCATCGCTAAAGCGTGTCCCGGTTAAGTCTGTGGACTGCAGATCGGAGCCCGTCAAATCCGCTTCGCTCAGATCTGCATTCGTCAGGATGGCCTCCCGAATGCAGGCATACTTCATTGAGACGCCAGAAAGGCGCACGCCGTCAAGGTTCGCTCGCTCAAGGTGCACGCGGTCAAAATTGACGCGGCGCAGATCCAGCCCGCGCAAGTCGATACCGCGCAAGTCCAAGCCATTTGAGATTTCACTTACCCCCGAAAAACCTACGAGAATTTTTGGCCAGTCGGCATCACCCGCCAAAAGGGCATCGACGACCTTTTGCCGTGTCTTTGAGCCTTCTCCCATCACCCAACGGTAGGTAGGATCCATGATTCACCTTCGCTTCGAAAGGGGTTCGATGCCCGTCACGCCACGGAGAACACCGCTCTAGCGTTAAATGCAAACACTATCAAGCGTCCCCAAAAAACGCCTTAGCCTGTATCACAAACCCGATCTTACTGCAAAGGAAACGATAGCATGCGACAAAGCAAAGCCTCTCAGACAAATTTCTGGCGAGGGTGCTTATTTTCCGTACACAAGCAGCAGGCGTTTCGTCTCAAAGCTGACGAACATTTTGTTGGGCGCCGGAAAACCGTCCACAATCCCCTGACCAAACTTCGCATGCGTGACGCGATCACCCAGCAAATAGTCGGCAGACTTCATGCTGTAGGGGCGCGGGGTGCGGTCGTTAGCCTTGACGTAAGGCTGAATCGCCTTTGTCGCACCGGATGTGGCCCGCTCCGTCGCAGGCTTTGGCATCGGACTGCCCTGGCGGGTGGAAGCCGCAATCGTCGATTTCGTGCTTTGCTTCAGCGTCATGCGCTCCGTTGCGATGGGGCGATACCTGTGATACCCCTGGCACGATTTGCATTGAACTTTGACGATCTTGCCATCGGCCACCGCCACCACCACATGCCAAGCCTCACCACACTTGCTGCAAACAGCCTCAATGTCTTTTGCAACCGCATCCTGACCAAATACCGGCAACATTTCCAAACACCTCCCGAAAAACGAAATACCCCAATTTCACCCGCCTCAAAGCGGGCCACTATCTTCGCCAATTCCGATGACGTTGACAAGGTAAAACTCTGTGGGGAAAGGCAGTAACAGGGCAGACACGCAGATTTGCCCCTGCGGCGTTTTGGAGGGGGCCGTTGCCCCCTACGCCGCTATCGGGCCGCATGCGGCCCGATACGCGTCT
>WQTY01000206.1 GCA_009786045.1 Pseudomonadota bacterium
GGGCCGGCGTATTGTGCGAACGCACAATAGCCGGCCCTTCCCGATACCGTTGCATCCAAACATTTCCGCATCGCAGAAGACAGTCTTTGGGATGACAAGCAGGCGGCAATCGGTTAGGAAAGCGCGGGAGGACGCCGTCTCATCCACAGGCAATGCTGTGCATTGCAGGGGATTCGGGAACCCCCTGGCAGCTTCGCTGACGTCCCCCTAAAGGGGGAGCAGTTCCCCCGAGAAAAAATAAACTAAGGGTATGGCATGAGTGAGCGCAGGTTATTTGCAGGCATCGACGTGGGGGCCGAGACGATAAAGTATGCGGTCGTGGAGGCGTCCGGGCGTGTCATGCAATGCGCGATGCTGGCGCACAGGAAGTCGGTGGAATCGGCACTGGTACAGGTGCTGGAGACGCTTCGTGGGCTGGGGGTGAGTGGCGTGGCCGTTTGCGGACGCTTTGCCAACTACACGGGCATTCGGCATTATCCCAGGCGAGCAGTTCAGGCACGGGGTCTTTCGCATCTCTTTGGCGAAGCGCCGCTGACCTACGTGACGATTGGCTGCAACGGTTTTACCGTGCATGAGCGGCGCGGGCAGGGCAACGATATTTTCCGCGAGAATTCGCGATGTTCGCAGGGCACGGGAAATTTCCTCCGCCAGCTCGTGGAGCGTTTCGACATGGATTTGTCTGAGGCCGACGCGCTTTGTGAATCGGTCGAGCGTCCGTGTGCGCTGTCGGGGCGGTGCCCGGTCATTCTGAAAACGGACATGACGCACCTGGCCAACAGGGGCGAGCGCCGGGAAGAGATCCTGGCCGGCGTGTACGATTCGATTTGCGAGAATGTGGAGGCATTGATCAAGCCATCGCTTTGCCCCAAGTCGATTGTCCTTGGGGGCGGGGTCACGCGCTCGGGCCGCATCCGGCGCCATTTAGAGCGTTTTTGCCTGCAGCATGGCCTGCAGCTTTTGGCGCCGACAGAGCTGTCCCAATTCTATGTCGAGGCGCTTGGCTGTGCGCTTTTGGGCCTGGAGTGCGGCGCGGATGATATCACGGCAAATGAATCGCAGGGCGTGCGCCCGACACAGGCTTCGAAATATGATGTCATCCCGGGGCTTCGCCATTTTTTGTCTAAGGTGCACCGCCTCACAGCGCCCCCTCTGTCCCTTGCCGCACCTCAAACGCCGGTTTTTCTTGGGTTTGATATCGGATCGACGGGTTCGAAGGCGGTAGCGCTGGCAGCGCATGGTTCTTCGGGCCTGGGCTCGGTCGTCTGGGAGGGTTACCTTCGCACGAACGGGAACCCGGTGGCGGCGGCCAAACAGCTCGTTTCGAGGTTTCTTGCCGAAACAGGGCAATCTCCCGCACAAAGAGGGCAGGCACAGGGGGTTGCCCCTACAGATACCGCCCCCCATGACTGTCGAGAGCATAAAACACTCTCGTCTTCGCAGGTGGAAAACCTTTGCGGCGTGCAACAATTTTCGCCACAAACAAAACCCTTCGCCACTTCCCCACAAGCAATGCGTAGCATTGCAGGGGGTGTGGAACCCCCTGGCAGCTTCGCTGGCGTCCCCCTAGCAGGGGGAGCAGTTCCCCCACAAAAAATAGAACATGCCCCCCTTCAAGTGGTGGGTTTTGGCGTCACGGGGTCGGGACGCGAAATCGTGGGTTCCCTGCTGACGACCTGTTTTGGGGCTTCGTGCGTCTATGTCATGAACGAAATCGCCGCCCATGCCGAAGGCGCGCGCGCCATTGAGCCAAAAGTCGATACCATCTTCGAGATTGGCGGTCAGGATGCGAAATATATCCGCCTCTCCGAGGGGCGAATCGTCGACGCAGCCATGAACGAGGCCTGCTCAGCCGGCACTGGCTCTTTTATCGAGGAGCAGGGCAAGAAGTTCGAAGGATTTGAGTCGCTCGAAGCCCTGTCGCAGGCGGCCATCCGCGGGACGCGCGGGGTGAGCCTGGGGCAGCACTGCTCCGTTTTCATGAGCCAGGTCATTGAGGACGCTGTGGCCGCCGGCGTAGAAACCGAAGCCATATTGGCCGGCATCTACGACTCTGTCGTCCTCAATTATTTCTATCGCGTCAAAGGCAACCGCAGCGTCGGAGAGGTGGTTTTTTGCCAGGGGATGCCCTTTCATGCCGACGCACTGGCCGCAGCCGTGGTGCGCCAGACGCAGGCAGACGTCATCATCCCGCCCAATCCCGGCACCATCGGTGCCTTTGGCATTGCCAGACTGGCACAGAAAACGCTCGAAATTCAGCCCCCCCTGCCGCTTGATGCCTTCATGTCGGCCGAGATCTCATCGCGCCAGGTCTTCGTCTGCAACTCGAACAAAGGCTGCGGCGGCAGCGGCAATCGCTGCAAAATCGACAAAATCCAGGTTCAAATCGGCCAAAATTCGCTTCAATTCACCTGGGGCGGCGCCTGCTCGCTATGGGACAAGGGAAGCCGAAATCTCACCAAGCTCCCCAACCTCTCGCCCGATCCCTTCCGCGGCCGCCAGGAGGTTATCGACGGCATTATCACCAAACTCGCTCCTCGCGGCCTGCGAAGCATCGCCATCAGCGAAGAATTCCAAAACAAATCGCTCTTCCCCTTCTTCGCCACCCTGTTTTATGAACTCGGTTTCGACGTGAAGGTCTTTCACAGCCAGGGTCTGGAGGATCTCAAGCGCGGCCTCGACCGGAGCAATGTACAGTTCTGCGCGCCCATGCAGCATTTTCAGGGCTTGGCCGCGCGCATGGCCGAATCTGATTGTGACTATCTCTTTCTTCCCATGATGCGCTGCGGCAAGTTTTCCGGCGACGAGGCGTATGCCACCATTTGCCCCGTTGTCCAATCCTGTCCGGATCTCCTCAGGCACGATCTTCGCCTCAACAAATCGCGTTTGATCTCACCGGTCATCGATTTTGGGCCAAAAAACCTCAGGGATCCGATATTCAGGACATCCTGTGAGGCCATCGGCAAGCATCTTGGCATCAAGGCCGCCGCTTTCGAGCGAGCATTCCAAAAAGCCAGCTTTGCCCAGGCAGGTTTCGAAGACAAGCTGATGTCGCTGGGCCGCCGTGCGCTGGCTTTTGCCAAGGCAAACGACCTGCTGACGGTCATCGTCCTTGGCCGCAACTATACAATCCACAACCACGCGCTCAACAGCAACGTCCCTGCGCTCCTGCGCGAGCTTGGCGCCATGGCCATCCCCGTCGATTGCTACCCCATCGACGAAGAAGAGCCCCTCTACACCAATATCTACTGGAGCTATGGCCAACTCAATCTGCGTGCTGCGACCCAAATCCGCAAAACGCCCGGCCAATTCGCGCTCTGGTGCTCGAACTATGGCTGTGGCCCGGACAGCTTTAACCTCCACTTCTTCCAGTTCATCATGCAGGGCAAACCCTATACCGTGATCGAAACCGACGGTCACTCGGGTGATGCCGGCTCAAAAACGCGCGTCGAAGCCTTCCTGCACTGCACCCGCGAATACCAAAGCGCCCAACTCTCCCAGCCCCCCCAGGATCTGCACGCCCTTGAGCGCCAAAATGTCCCCCTCATGCGCGCCATTCGAGACCGGGCAACGCTCCTCATCCCCCCCATGGGCGACAACGCCGGCATCATTGCGGCGGGCTTTCGCGGCCTGGGTGCCGACTGCCGCACCCTCCCTCTGCCCACCCGAAAAAGCCTCCTCCTGGGTCGCCGATACACCTCCGGCAAAGAATGCCTCCCTATGCTCATCACGCTCGGCTCCCTCCTCGAAGCCGTCGAGGCAGCCCCAGACGATGCACGCCTCATCTTCTTCATGCCGCGCTCAAATGGTCCATGCCGACTCGGCTGCTATAACCTGCTCGACAAAATCATCCTAAAGCGACTCGACCTGCAGGATCGCGTCCAGGTCTGGTCCCTCAGCGATACCGACTACTCCGAAGGTGTACCCATGACCGCCGTCATCATGATCTATACGGCATTCGTGGCATGCGACACCCTCATGGCCGCCCTTTACGACGTCCGCCCCGTCGAGGCGCGCCCGGGCGCCGCCAGGGTTGTCTACGACCGGCACTACAAACGGCTCGTCGCGCTTCTCGAAAACCCACCAAACCCAAACCTCTGGCAGCCCTTCGTCGCCAAAGAAATCCTCTCCGGCACCTTCTTCGGCATCGCCGACATCCTGAAAAGTGCCGCCCGCGACTTTGCCGCCATCAAAACAAAACGTGCCGTCCCCACCGTTTGCCTCACTGGCGAAATCTACGTCCGAAATGACCCCTTCGCCAACGACTTCATGATCGACGCCCTCGAAAAGCGCGGCCTGCGCGTCCGCTTCGCCCACTTCAGCGAATGGCTCGAATACGCCGACATCATCAACCGCAGCATCCTCAAAACCGCGACATCAGCCTCCGACATCGTCACCTCCAACATCATCCGCCACATCCTGCGCGCCATGTACAAACCCATGGCCAAAGCCCTCAACTGGCCACAACGCCACGACGTCCAAACCATCCTCAACACCGCACAGCCCTACCTGCGCATCGAACTCGTCGGCGAAGAAATCCTCACCCTCGGCACCCCACTCTACGCCCACCAACACGGCGAAATCCAAGGCGCCGTCAACGTCGGGCCACTCGAATGCATGCCAAGCAAAATCGCCGAAAGCCAGCTCTACCACGTCGCAGAACACGACGGCCTGCTCTCCCTCACCCTGGCCTTCAACGGCGATCTCATCCCAGATTCCGTCCTGGACGACTTCTGCTTCGAAGTTAAACGGCGTTTCGAGGCGCAGCAAAAGCTTTAGAGCATTTTCATTTTTTCTTTTCGTGGGGGAACTCGTTCCCCCACACCCCCTGCAATGCTACGCATTGCTTGTGGGTGAAAGGCAAAGTGCTATCGTTTTTGGCAACACACCGATGCCTTAGGGGGGAAGCCTCCCCCTACGCCGCTATCGGCCTTGGCGACTGCGTCGCGCGGGCGACCGGGACGGTCGCCCCTACAGGC
>WQTY01000207.1 GCA_009786045.1 Pseudomonadota bacterium
GGGGGAACCCGTTCCCCCACACCCCCTGCAATGCTTCGCATTGCCTGTGGGTGATGGCAACGTACATCGCTTTTGGCACCATGAGCAATCATGAACCACGAAATAAAGGTGTTGCTGGCAATTCCCCTCCTTTGGAGGGGTGCCCGAAGGGCGGGGTGGTTCGTGGAGGAACGCGCATCGCTTGTGGGCATGATTTTCCTTTGCCGCTTGGTCAATCGTCCTAAATAAAGTACGATATAACGATTTTGCTTGGTTTTGTGCGCTTTTGCAATCGATCTTGGCATCAATTTCAGGATTTGCTCATACGTCAAGATTGGACTTTTATTTCTGCGCCTTCGCAACACGCACTCAGGAGAGCCCATGTCTAAGCAAAATCAAAAAGTAAACAAGATCCGCAAGCCATGGATGCTGGTCTTGGCTTCATGCTGGCTGTTTCAGTTGCCCGGCTGCAAGTCTGATTTAGGCAACGATTTCGCAAATACGCGCCAGGCGCTCCAACCGCTGTGCAGCATCACCATGAGCAGCGCCAGCGGCAATCATTCCGAGGACATTCATCTTTATCCCAATCAGCCTTCTGTGCTTCTGGCCAACACATTGGCCAACTGGGATTATATTGATTCGACCTCGGGGCCATGCCATTTTACCGTCTACAATAATACCGATGGGGCAGGCACGCGGTACGTCAATCTCGGCACCGACCTGAGCACATGGATTCGTGCCGGTGAGGATGGCGTGCGTTTCAGGCAAAATGGCGGCGGCGAGACATGGAAAATTCGCTCGGTGCGCATCGTACGCTTTTTTAACAACCTGGATTGCTACCTGCGCATCGGCGGCAACGGGGTAAGGATGACCTACTATCCGGGCTCATATGCCAAGACACCCGCCATGGACAGGATGAACTATTTTCTTGGTGGCAATTGCGATGCCAGGTTGTGGAACGATATCGCCTATGGGGTCCTCGACGAGTTGAACCGATTCGTCGCCATACAGCCCAATGCCACGACAGATGCCGAAGGCAATACCCGGCCAACGTTTGACCCCTATTTCCGCGTGCGCTCCATGATCATTACCCATTGGGGCAACCAGCATTGCACCCCAAACTCGCCCAACTACGACTTCGGGCGATGCTTGCCCATCCATTACACTGCCAAACAGCATCTACGAAACCGATCCACTGCTCGACAGAGACGGCGATGGCCTGAACGACGAACTCGAAAACGCACTCGCTGAAGCCTTTCGTCCAATCGCCGTCAATCATTCCAACGAAAGTGCCACTACCATCTTAACTCTTTTCAGCGTTATGTTGATGTTGGATTCCGCACAATAACCGATCACCAACTTATTTTCACGCTTGGTCTCGGCTTTGAGTGGGCTATTGCCTCTTCGCTGTCGCTCCGGCTTAATCTCAATTATGACCCCGTACTGAGGTTTGGAGAGTGGGGAGGAACAATTCACCATGTTCATTCCACATTTAGCGTCGTGTTTCGCCTGTAGGCCGACGAGCTCCTCACCTACAAGCGATGCGCAGCATCGCAGGGGGTGTGGGGGAGCAATGCNCCCCCACAAAAAAGCCGGGCGTTGCGGGGCGGCGCCTGAGCCCCGCACAGGGGGTAGACGCGTATCGGCCGTTGCGGCCGATAGCGGCGCAGGGGGATTTCCCCCACAAAAAAATTGCCACAAGGGGAAAAAAAATTTAATCCGAAGGCGATGATTGTTGCCCGCATGTAGAGACAAGGCATGCCCTGTCTCTACTATGGTCCCCAACAAAGAGGAGTTTAAATTGTTGATACCGGACATACAAGCGCGAGCGAATGGCATACGCCGTCGCGTTCTTCGGCATATTCTCGATAACGGCGGCGGGTACATGAGCCAGGCGTGCAGCAGCGCCGAGGTGCTCAGCGCGCTTTACGGGGCAGTTCTCAAAATTGGCACGTCGGTTGGGCAGGCTGTGCCTTTGCCCTTTGAAGGCGTCCCGGGCCCTGAACGGCCAGCTCAGACGGGCGCTGGCTACAATGGCCCCAGGGCGGCGCACTTTGACCGATTTGTCTTTTCGCCCGTGCACTATGCGCTGGTGCTTTATGCGGCGCTCATTGAGCATGGCCGCATGGCAGAAGACAGTTTGGCGCAATTTAACGTCGACGGTTCGCGCCTGGAGATGATTGGTGCCGAGCACAGTCCCGGCCATGAATATACTGCCGGCAGCCTTGCGCAGGCGATCAGCCAGGCGATGGGGCTTGCTTTGGCGCGGCGGCTTCGCGGCGACACCGGGAGAGTGGTCGTTTTTATGTCGGATGGCGAGTTTGAGGAAGGGCAGACGTATGAAGCGCTGGCGGCGGCGGCGTTTTACCGGCTGGATAATCTGCTGGTGTTTGTCGATGCCAATGGCTTTCAGTGCGACGGCCCCATTCGGGACGTTGGGCTCATTGAACCCTTTGGTGCGCGGATTGAGGCGTTTGGGTGTGCCTGCTCGGAGATCGACGGCCACGATATTTCGGCCATTCTTTGTGCCGCCGGCCGGCCGACGCACAACAAGCCGCACGTCGTCCTTTGCCGCACCAACCCTACGCAGGGGCTGCCGCTTCTCCAGACGCGCCACCCAAAACTTCACTATCTCAGGTTCACATCCGACCAGGAGCGCGCCGCCTATGAGCGTCAATGCCAGGCATGGGAGAAAGAGGCATGACTTTTCCGATTGTAAAACGCCCGCACCGTGAACACCTCGTACAATGGATGAAAGATCGTTCCGAATGTCTCGTCATGACGGCGGATTTGACCGGTTCATGCGAAGCGGACGCGTTCCGCGAAGCTTATCCCGAGCGCTATTTTTCGATGGGCATGGCGGAGCAGAATATGGCCAGCGCAGCTGGCGCCATGGCCAGGGAAGGGTTTAAACCTTTTCTCCACACCTTTGCCGTTTTTCTGACGCGGCGGATTTATGACCAGGTTGCCATGAGCATTGCCTATCCCAACGTGTCGGTGCGCCTGATGGGGTTCTTGCCGGGCATCACGACACCGGGCGGCGTCACCCACCAGGCCATCGACGACATTGCCCTGATGCGCGCGCTCCCCAACATGACGATCCTCGACTGCGCCGATGCCACGCAGGTCGAAGGTGTCCTGGATGCCACCGAACGAATTCCGGGCCCCGTTTACGTACGCGTGCTTCGCGGCGAAGTGCCGCGTATCTTCCCGGAAGGCAGGGCATTTCCGCTGGATTGTTTGACGGTTCTGAGACGCGACGGCGAAGCCAGGACACTGCTCCTGACGAGCAGCATCTGCACGGAATACGGCATCCTGGCGACCGAGGCCGAGTCTCTGGCAGACGTCCCCCTCATCCATGCCAATGCCGCCGCCATCAAGCCATTCCCAAAGGCGGCCCTCCTCGATCTGCTGCCGGGCATCACCGACATCGTCGTTGCCGAGAACCATTCGATCATCGGCGGGCTGGGCAGCCTCGTGTGCGAAATCGTCGCCACGGAGGGCCTGGGCATCCGCGTTCATCGCCTCGGCCTTCAGGATACTTTCGCCTATGGCGCATCGCGCGCATACCTGGCAAAACACCTGGGCTTTGATGCCAATGCCATTGAGGCAAAACTCTGTGGCATCCACGCACGCACTGCCCGGGGCCACATCGAATCGCGCCATGAAAATGTCCACAGTGATGCCAAAATCGAGGGGCTCTAGCATTTTCTTTTTTGTGGGGGAGCATTGCTCCCCCACACCCCCTGCGATACTTCGTATCGCTTGGGTGAAGTGGCAACATGCATCGTTTAGGGCCACATACCCTGCATTGCGAGCAGGAAATCATGCAGAGCCGGGCATAGACTGCATGATGTCTATAATGCTACCAGAATAAGCATACATCTAAATTCCCCTCCATTGGAGGGGTGCCCGAAGGGCGGGGTGGTTTTACGAGCGCCAACATTTGACTTAGAAACAGTATCAAACCCGCTCATGTTATCCACTTGCCACATGCCCCTGACAAGTATACGATTGCAAGGAACATTTCGGTTTCACTTATTTCTTCACCACGTGGTAGATACGGACAGCGCTCGTCTTTTTTCGAGACGACATGCTTCCTGTTTTGATTCTCATCTCACCGTCATGCGGCTTGCAAAGCCATCGCCGGCCATAGCCTCGTATGTTTAAACTCATCATCAGTTTAGTGGCGCTTTGCATCGGAGCGCTCATCTACCCCCTGATCCGAAAACGCGTCCTGTGGCTTTCATTCTTCGATGCCTTCGTATTTCTGTCGGTCGTCGGTCTGACATTATTTCACCTTATCCCTCACAGCCTTGAGGTGGCAGGTCTTCCCGCGCTTCTGGCAGCAGGCCTCGGCTTTTTCGTCCCTGCCCTGCTGCACAACCTTCAGCCGCATGACCATGGTCATGACCATGAAAAGCGCACACACGGTCATCGCCGCAAGTGGAATTTTCTCCTGACCTTCCTGCTTGTTGGCGTCGTGACCCACTCTGTGCTTGATGGCATCACGCTGTCGATGGGCGATGTCGAACACGCTGCAACAGATCAGTTCGTTCAGAAACTTGGCCTGGGCGTCCTGTTCCACCGTTTGCCTGAGGGAATCTTCCTGACATTCATACTCATGCCCCGATACGGCATCAAAGTGACGGCCACGGTCATCGCTGCCAACGCACTGTCGACCGTCGCAGGGTATGTCTTAGGCCACATGGCGTTGCCACACCTGGGGCTGACACTGCTCAACCTGCTGCAGGCTCTCATCGCCGGCATGCTCCTTCATGTCGTCTTCCACAGCATCAATATTAAACGCAGTCCGCAGGATTGTCCCCGATGGAACCCCGCCGAAGGGCTGGGTGCCCTGTCCGGCATCTTCGCACTCGTGCTCATCGACATCATCGCCCCGGTAGACGACCACAGTCATGGCGCCGACATCCTGATTGCCCTGAAACACGCAGCCGACACCATCGCACCGCTCTGGCTCGCCGCAGCAT
>WQTY01000208.1 GCA_009786045.1 Pseudomonadota bacterium
GGGGGGGATGGCCTTTTATGGCGGGGTTCTGGCGGGGTTTGTTGTCATTGCTTACGCTTTGTTTTTGTGGAAGCGCAAGGGGCAGGGCGTTCGCGTTTTTGAACTGACAGATATCCTCGTGCCAGGTTTGGCGATTACCCACGCCTTTGGGCGCGTGGGGTGTCTGGCAGCGGGCTGCTGCTGGGGGGCGCTTAGCACCGGGCACGTGGGTGTTCATTATGATGCGGGATCGTTTCCGTATGCGGAACTGTATCAGGAGCCTGCCTATCGGGTTGAGCTGCTCGAATCCGGGCATACGCCACTCTTGCATGCGACGCAGCTCTATGAGGCGGGCGGCGAGTTTTTGCTGTTCGTGATCCTGTGCCTGATGGCATGGAAGCGTTTTCGCCCGGGCATGATGACGGCAACGTGGCTCATGGGGTATGGCGTGTGGCGTTTCATCGTCGAGGCGATGCGCGGAGACTCGGAGCGAGGCTATTTTTTTGCGTATCCGATGGAAACGGTGAATCGGCTTTTGGCCGTGGAAGAGGAGCATGCCACCATCCTGACGACGAGTCAGGGGATTGCCATTTTGATGGTTCTGATTGGGATTGGAATCATCCTGGTGCAGCGAAAATCTTTTGCAAAGACAGAGGGCAGTTCTCCTGGCCAGGGGTTGTGCGGGGGGGCAGATTTGTGATAACATTGTGGGCTGTGATCGGTCTGGCCTCTTGCTTGAACGTCGTGCCAATCTGTGATATGGCATTCTTTGGGTCGCGTAGGAGGTGTGCCTTGTCGGGTGGGCAGGGTACGAGCGGTTTTCGTTAGGAAGGACGATGGATTTCTTTACGCGAATGTTTACATCGATGTTTCGGTCATCGGCCAATCGCTACAAGACGAGGGTCACGGCGCAGGTGCGGCGGGCGACGGTTGGCAAGGTTCAGGCGAAAACGATGCGTTCGCTGGAGAATCTCGATCAGAAAGCGTACAAATCGACAGACCGCGTGACCGGTTTGAATAAAAAAGAAGCGGCGCCTCCGGCGAACACCAATGCAGCGCAGGCAGGCGGCATGCGCGGCGGTGGTAGCGGCGGCGGCGGCGGACGGTCTCCACAGGGCAATCAGGGTCAGGCCGGGCGGGCGCCGGCTGGGCAAGTTTCCGAACGACAGCAGGAATCAGCGAAGATGGGCAAAGGTAAACGAAACAGACGCCAGCAGGCGATGGCAGTGAGTTGTATGAATTGTGGGTCTCAGCTTCAGGCCGACTGGGATATGTGTCCATTTTGCGGAACGCCCGTTGGCCAGACGTCGTCCAGTGCGCCACAACTCGCAATAGGCATGCCACAGCCCCAGGACACTGGCGAAAAGACAGTAGCACTCAACCTCGACGAGCTTAACAAGAAGAACGTTCGGAGCGTTGTAGGCTGGATCGTTGCGCAGAACGGCAACCATCGGGGTGAGGATTTTCGCATCTACGATGGCAAGAATATCCTGGGAACAGCAGCCGACTGTGACATCGTTATCACGGATCCCTACCTCTCTGCCCGCCATTGTACCATTCGGCACGAAGGCGGAAACTTCCAGATCATGGATATCGACTCAATGAACGGAACCTTTGTCAACCAGAAGCGGTGCACAAAGTCCGACCTCATCGACAACGATACCATTCGTCTTGGACGAACGGAGTTCAAGTTTAAGTCGCTCTTCTAGATCTTGGTGCAACCCCATGAGGTTGCGCTTCTCCTGTGTTTCTCACGTTAATTGCTTGCACTTTTCGTCACTTATGGGTAATTGTTTACCGCGTTGTGTCGATGGGGCTTTTGTCTTAAATCAGGATGGAGTGTCGGGAATGTTTAGAATGAATCACTTGGCTTCATTTGGTCTTGTCATAGCCCTTGGCATGGGGCTTAGTGCCTGTGCTCCAGAAGAGTATGGTGCATGCTCGATCCCCAACACCACGGCACATCAGACGGCGTGTCGGCCCACCGCAAGCGGTGCAGCCACATGCACTGCCGATTACGTTTTCGACTGCGATAGCCTGATTTGCGGCATTTACAATGGCAGCGATCCATTCTGTACACGCCGTTGCGTGCCTACTGCAACCGAATGCAACGCCTCAAATCCGGAATTCTGTGAGTGTCCGGCAGGCAGAGATTGCGTTACGACATGCCCGCAGCAGGCAGCCTGCGTGGAGTGGATCAGGGGCAGGAGCGAGTATTTTTGTCTGCCCAGAGAGACGCAGTTTCCATCTGGGAACTAAAGCTCGACAGTTTTTCAGAGCGTGACTTTTTCGTATGGGGCGAATCCTCGCAATCGAAGGATTCGCCCTTTTTTCGTTGCGCCGATGAACAAAAAAAAATCCGGCATAACGCCGGATTTCGTTTAACGCCATGGGGGAGCTTAGTCGAAGGCAATGATGCCAAAGGTTCCGTTTTCCTGCTTGTAAAGCACGTTGGTGGACTTCGTCTCCTCATTGACGAAGACGATAACGGGCAAAAGCTCAAGCTGGAGCTTCATGATGGCATCGTCGACACTCATTGCCGTGATGGTGAGCGTTTCGTGCTTGAGTATCCTGGCTGTCGCAGTGGCTGCCAGAATCTCTTCGACCACCTCTTCAGCGTCATCGGCGATAATGGCACTCTCGCTCTCATCGACGGAGACGACCGAAAGGCTGAGGGTGCGAGAAGCATCGACACGGTCAGGCTTATGTGTGCGAAGCTTGTCCTTGTAACGCCGGATTTGGCGCTCAAGCTTGTCGAGGGCAAGGTCGATAGACTGATACATATCCTCGCTCTGTTCCTCACATTTGATGGAAATTCCCTTGTACGAGAGGAGAATTTTCGCAATATGGCGGAATTTCTCAACGGACAGGGTAATCTGTGCGTCGAAATCGTCGCGGATGTGTTTGCGAATCACTCGACGGAGCTTTTCATCAGCGTAATCTCTGAGCGTATCAGAAGGCTCCATGTGGCGGAAGCTGACATCGATTTGCATCGTGACTCCTTTCCTTTATAGATAGCTAATAGATAGCTTGCCCCTTGGGGCGGTTAGCGTGGCGCGGCCATTGCCGCTGCTGAACGAGATTAATCGATTTCCGGGATGTTGGGAAGCGATAACCGCCTGCCCGATGCTCAGGCATGCTATTTGTCCGTCTCGGCGACGATTTGAATGGGCAGGCGAGGGAGGTTGGGCGCTAAATCGATGGTTTGCCTTGGGAACCCGAATCCTGTGCCCGCGCGTTCGACGATGCGCATGATCTCAAGCAGGAAGGCCTGGCGATCGACGAAGTGATCCGCACGGCCCGTTTTGTGCGTATAGGCAGTCACCTCAATTCGCAGGCTGGAGGCATCAAATCCACCAAAACCAACGAAGTGGGGCTTTGCGTAAAGATCGGTGCGCGTCGTAATGTGCTTCTTAATCTCCGCAACAATCTCCTCCACCTGATCCGCCGTGGTTGTGTACAAAAGCCCAAAACTGCAGTCCATTCTTCGGCAGGTTCGGCGCTGGTAGTTGTTGATGCTCGTATTCGTCAGGAGAGAGTTGGGCATCATGACAAGTGAATTGTCGATGGTTCGAATCAGCATGTTTCTAAGGCGAATTTCCTCGACCTCACCCTCGATCGCATTCACCGATACCCAATCGCCCACCTGAAAGGGCTTGTCGAAGAAGACAACCAGTGAACCAAAAATGTTGGCAATCGTGTCTCTTGAGGCCAGTGCAATGGCTGCACCACCAATGCCAAGACCCGCAATGACCGAAGAAATCGAATAGCCCAAATCCTGAACCGCAATCAGAGCGCCGGTGGCGATAATGAAAAACCTTACAATGCCGCTGATGATGGGAATGAGCATGCCATCGAGTTTATCGTCCGTCGCCATTGCCTTCTTTTTCTGCTGTTCGGCAATCTTTGCTGTCAGCAGCAGGAGATACCAGACAGCGCACCAAACGGCGATGAGGCGCATGATGCGGAAGATAATGTCGAAAACTTCCTCCCCCCAGGGAGGCGTGTCGATGATGACGAGGCCAAGTCCGCAGCCAAGCGTCAGGCACAGTAAACGGACGGGACGATCCAGGGCACAAAATGCCGAATAGTGCCACCTGTCCTGATGCTTGAAGCGTTCGAGGCGCTGGGTCGCCTGGTCCATCACCCGCTGAAAGATTTTGTCGACGATAAGGCCTGCTACGACGCATCCCAGAACAATGAGGACATCGCCGACCGAAATCTCTGCGACATTGTACCCTAAGATGTATTTGATTCTCTCCATCAAAAATACCTCCGCATCAAAGAGACTGCCTGGAGCGCCGCACAAAAACAGCAAACGCATGCACACAGAAGTGCGCATGCACGACGCCCGCCATGGATGGCAGGGTATACGTCAGTCGAGGTTTCCAAGCCAGGCGTTTGTCAGAGGTGCCTGGATTTCGTTAAACCGCCGCATGGTTCTTTCGACAGAATAGGTTCTGGGTTTGTTGGCCGGCGTTTGTGTGCGATAGATGCAGAAATACAGAATCTTCTGTGCACGCCGCTGCGACACCCCAAGCGCACTGTTGTCAGTTGGGAAGGCACTGGCATAGGCTCGTGCCAGCTCTGCACGTGCAGTTTCATCCATGCCTGGCATGGTCTCGTTGACCGCTTTTGCCGCCTGACGCAGCGTGGATTCGTGCTCGGCCGTGAACCCCAGAATGGCTTTGTTGAGTTCGGCACAAAGGGTAGGTTCGGCCAGCAAAGTCTTTTGTGCTCCACTCTGGAGAGACGGCCTGGGCGACGGCTCCCCCGCAAGGCGTGCGTTGACTTCTTCCAGCAGCCACTCGCGCTCAAAGCCAGGCAGCGCATCGGCATTGGCACGGTAACGGTTCCAGTAGGAAGCCACGAGCGCATAAAAGGCATGCAGCGTTTTGATATGCGTCTGCTGGGCCTGCTCCAGACGAAGCCGATCCGGGGACGGCGACCCATCGGCTGCTTCCGCGTCAGGC
>WQTY01000209.1 GCA_009786045.1 Pseudomonadota bacterium
TATCGGCCACGCCCCCTTTCACAAAGGGGGTGGCGCCGCAGGCGACGGGGGTTTGTGGCCGATAGCGGCGCAGGGGGCTTGCCCCCTACAGCTCCCCGGCCTTAGCGTATGCAGCGGAACCCCAAATCCGGCGCGCCTTCATTCAGCGAGGCGTCCTGTGAAGCGCTGATGCTGATTTCCGCCTTGGGCGAGCGATAGCTTCCGCCCTTTGTCTTAGCCTTTTGGGCAGAGGTGTCGCTCGGTGTCGAAGTCCACTCTCGAACATTGCCAAGCATATTCAGAATGTGCCCGGGATTGCTGCTTTGAACCCGTGCGAAGACATTTTCCGGGTGATTCGGGTTGTACTTCTTGCAGTCTGATGTCTGAAGTGCACCAAAATGGATGTTCTGGCAGTTGACTTCAACATAAGTAATGCCGTTTGTCTGTCCGCCAAACCGCGCGGCAGCCTCCCACTGCTCGGCTGTAGGCAGTTTCTTGCCCGCAAAGGCACAAAATGCTTCGGCGCTGCCTAGTCCAATCCCCGTTACCGGCCAATTCAAATCCGGCACTTCTGCGCCAAGGGGCGGGCACTTTCCTGCATCCACGCACTTCAGATACTGGTGGTAAGAAACCTCGACCTGGTCGATGTAGAAGGCATCCAGGGCAACCTGTCGAATCTCGTCGCGCTTTTGCGTGCTGATCCAATGTTTGGCCGCCGGCACCAGCGTCATACGCCCCGTCTCTGTATTCAGGAATTGCAGCGGAAGTGCTGACACATCCTCCGGCAGGGGGCGCTGTGCTGTCTCCGCCGGTGGCGCCTCGGTGACAGGCACAGGGACGGGCTGCGGCATCTTTCGCTGGCTTCGGTAATATAACCCGGCCACGACAAGGGCCAGCAAAAGCACAAGCACCAGTTTGAGCGCAATGCGCGAGGTTCGTTTGGGCGCAGACGCAGACTGCGCCGTTTTTGCCGCCCTACCGGCCGTCCCAAAACCTGTCTCTGTTCGCTTTGGCGACGGGGCGACGGCTTTTACTTGTGCCCCTGCCTCGGTCGTGCGTTTCCTGGAACGCTGTGCCAGGCCAACGTCCGTCCTGGGCCCTGCCCCATCCCTGACGATGCGCGCCTGGCCTGTTCCCGCGGAACTCGTTTCTTTCCTGGGAACAAGTCCCTTTTCGGCTGCCTCCTCCCCACGCATCGCATTTTTTTCCCCGTCAGAGGCAATCGCCGATTGCGTCGAACTAAAGCGCCGCCGCCGTTTGGTCGGGCGAGGTGCGCTCTCCCCCCCGGATGACACCATTGAGCGTGCTGTTTTCGGCCTGGTTTCCGGCGAAGATGCTGCCACCTCAGGCGCTTCCTCACCCAAAGGCTTTGCCTTGGTTCGATCGATGGCCTTCTCTATTTTGCGCTGAAGCTTTTGATTAAGAAGCGGCGGCGTTGTGCCCTCATACGGATTCAAACGAAGTGAAATCTCATCATATCCCCCCAACGACAGCAGTGCGCGCTGAAAGGATTCCGCATTCTGATAGCGATTCGACCTGTCCTTCTCCAACGACTTCATCACGATGGCTTCCAGGCGATCGCTGATATCCCGCCGGAAATTGCGCATGGATGGCGGCCTCATCGTCAGCTGCGCCTTCATGAGCTCAAACTCACGATACTCACTAAAGGGCGTTCGGCCACACAACAGCTCGTAAAGGGTCAGACCGATGGCATACAAATCCGTGCGCTCATCCACCTGACGCGCATTCTCAATCTGCTCGGGCGCCATGTAGTGCGGCGTGCCCATGCGCATGCCTGTGCTCGTGCGCTGCTCGCGCTCCTCAAGAACCTTGGCAATGCCAAAGTCCATCACCTTTACCCCCATATAAAACGACTCGCGCGCCAGCGACTCGCAAACCATCACGTTAGACGGCTTCAAATCCCGATGCACAATCCCCGCATGGTGCGCATAGCCGATGGCATCCAGCATGACCAGCGCCGTCGATACGGCATCGCGCTCAGACAGGGGCCCTTTCTCAAGAATCCTGTCCAGCGCCTCGCCATGAATATACTCCATAACAATGGCCAAAATGCCGGGAACCCCACTATCCTTGTCGCTGTCAATCACATCCAGAACGCGCACGATGTGCGGGTGCACGATGGACGCCTGAATTTTGGCCTCAGACAAAAAGCGGCTCCGCTGAAGATCCATGCGCGCCAGTTTGGGATCCAGCACCTTGAGTGCATACCGCGTCGCCAGCGTCTTGTGGTGGCAGGCATACACAACGCCCATGCCACCTTCGCCAAGGACATTCTCAACGGCATAGCTCCCGCGCAGCACTGTCCCAGGCGGCAGCAAACCGTCCGGAAGGATGGCAAAAGCCAAATCACCGCCACAAAAATTGCAATAACGGCTGCCCGGAGGATTAACCTTCAGGCAGAATCGACACTTTTGGTTTGACACAGCATCTCCGCGATAGGCAAATAAGCGGCCATGGACGAGCCGCGGGTACTCCTCGCGGATCGACTCTATATCAGAACCCCCAAACGCGCAAATTTGTGCTCCCTGCGCCATGCTCACGGCGACAGAGTTCTATTTTTTGCAAGCCTCCCCTGAAATGAGATGGCGGCGACACCCTCCGGCGTTTTGCGGCACCTCCCTCAAAGAGGGAGGCTTCGGCGAAGGGGTTCGCGCATTGCCTGTGGCAGAGGACGAAGTATATCATTGAAATCCAACACACCAATTCTCCAAACTGTCATCCATGGCCTTGCCACCAGCATGGGCTCGCGTGTCCTCGCCATGGCCCTGCGTTTTATCACCATCTGTCTCCTGCCCTTCTGGCTGACGCCCACCGAAATCGGATTTGCCGCCCTCATCATGGCCTGCGTCAATATCCCGGCAGCTTTCGCCGATCTCGGATTTGGCACCGCGCTCATTAAAGAAAAATCGTGCGATCATGCCATGTTCGCCTCCGTCTACACGGTTTCGCTGCTCTCAGCCACCCTCATGGGCATTGGGCTCATCCTGGGCGCCAGCGGCATCCAGAGTGCCTTCTCCCTCCCAGTGATGATGACCACGATTGGCGCCTTTGCCCTGCCATTCAGCGTCCTGGCCATCGTTCCAAACGCCATGCTGCAGCGTGAGCTGCGCTTCACCAGCCTTGCCGCACGCGACCTGATGGGCGAACTGGCCTTCTCCTGCACCGCCATTACCCTGTGCGTCCTGAACTTTGGCCCCATCGCCATCGCCTTCGCACTTGTGGCACAGCGCATCGTCCGGTGGCTCACCGCTTCCTTCGCCGTCGACTGGAAACCCAAACCCAAACTCCACGTCCCAGCCATCCGAACGCTCATGCGCTTCAGTATCTTTCAGCTCGGCTCACTCTCCCTCAACCAAATCTTCAACAATCTCGACAAACTCCTCATCGCCGCCCTCCTCTCACCCACAACACTCGGCTTCTACGCCCAGAGTCAGCAACTCACCACCGCCCCCGTACAATCCTTCATCGGCGGCATCAATAACGTCTTCTTCGCATCCTTCGCCAAACTCCAGAATGATGAAGAAAAAATGCGAACCCTCTTCCGAAAACTCTTCCAGGGCCTCCTCGTGGCTTCATTTACGCTCATGGCCATGATGTTCCCCGCCATGGCCCTTATACCCATTATCTACGGAAACGACTGGTTGCCCTCCGTGCCCATCGCAAGAATCCTGTGCCTGGCCCTGCCCTTCTGCTGTGCCTCCATCCTGGAAGGCATCATGATTGCCATCGGCGGTGAACGGCGAAGACTCGTCTCAGCCATCACCAAACTCACCATCATGGCAGGCGGCATCCTCTCTCTCTTTGCCCTCTTCCCAAACCTCGCCAACCCCATGACCATCGCCGCCATCGCATGCCTCGCCTTCGCGGCTGCCTCATTTAACAACGCACATTTCATTCTGAAACGGCTCCGGCTCTCCATCCTGAAAGACAAAAACATGCTCCGGGCTGCCGCCCTTTCCCTCGGCATCGCCGCCACAAGCATTCTGCTCACACTTATGCTCGGCTAGCACTTGCGAAATATTCACCCATTCGATACACTTGCCCCAAGTGATGATGCTCTCGTGCCTTAACTTTTTGCCACAAAGTACCCCACTCAAAAGTCATCCCATCGACAAGGAGGCAACCGTGCACAAATGTCGTCGATACTGTCTCGCGCTTGGGCTGGTTCTCAGTTTACTCGCAACTGGCTGCGCTACCGAACTCGACGGGGATATTCAAAACCCCGGCGATGATAAACCTGGCGATAAACCCGGCGATACCGCCTGCCTCACCGTCAGCTTCTCTTACACGCCAAGCAGCAATGTCAAAGAGTGGTCAAAGGACAATATCCACAATGTCCTCGTCGTCGGAAGCTTCAATGGCTATGCCCCCAGCGCCCAAAGCGGTGCCATCGCCATGACCAGGCAACAGGACGGCTCATGGACGGCCACGCACACGTTTTCAAAACGTGAACAAATCCACTACAGCTTCGTTGCCAACACCATCTATTGGGAATCCGGCAGTGCCACGCAAACCGTCTCCGACTACTTCGGCGGTTTCTTCGCCGTCAAAGACGTCTGCGCATCGACCCCAGTGCCGGAACGCACACTTGTCTTCCGATACCTCGACAATAAAGCCCCATCCATGAAGCTCATGGGCCTGAATGGCGACTGGAATCCAAATGGGGGTATCACCATGACCAAATACGGCGACCAACTCTGGTTCGCCACCGTCCTTGCTAAAACAGTCGGAATGGGTAAGCACGAATACAAATACTACTCCAAAGACGTCGCACCACCCGCTGACTGGCGCTACGACCCCCTTGCCCGCATCACAGACCACACCAATCCCGAAGACATCAATAACTACTTCATTATTGATAGCCTCTAGCTCGCCACTGTGAGGGGGCAACGCCCCCTGCGCCGCTATCGGCCTGTAGGGGCGACCAGGAACGGTCGCC
>WQTY01000210.1 GCA_009786045.1 Pseudomonadota bacterium
GCGCCCCCTTTTACAAAGGGGGTGGCGCCGCAGGCGACGGGGGGTTGCGGCCGAAAGCGGCGCAGGGGGCGTTGCCCCCGCAGAGGCATTTTCTTGCTCAAGCGACTGCTCTGGCGCACTTTTTCTTGACAGCTTTGCCATGCTCTTATAGAAGGCGTCCATTCGGTGAGTGGATGAACAAAGCCATTCGCAAGGGGGCGTTAACTCAGTGGTAGAGTGCCATCTTCACACGGTGGAAGTCACTGGTTCAAATCCAGTACGCCCCATTTCATATCAGCAGCCTCTCATGGCTGCTTTTTTTTTGCACATAAGGAGACTGCCATGCGGCCCATCGAAATAGAAGATCTGTTCCGCGGTGAGCGTCTGGTCGATGTATCCCTGTCGCCCAGCGGCCAATGGGCCTGGCTGACGGCAAAACGCATCGATCTTGGCGAAAACACATCAGAAACCATCCATTATCTTCTGAACTGCCATACGGGCGACATCACCCAGCGTGAGCTCCACCCAAAAGGCGCCTCCGGCATCGTTTTTTCCTCAGACGGTGACAAAATTTTTTTTGCGGCCGATGGCCAGATTCACCTTGCCGAAGCCCTGGGCGAAGGGGTGCGCTGCCTGACCAAAGGCCGAGGCGGTGCTTCGCAACCACTTCCCAGCGCGGATGCCGGGCGCGTGCTGTTTGTACGCCAGGTTTATGAGAATCCCGAACTTCAGGCACTGACGGAGTCCGAAACGCCCACCATGGCTCAGACTTACCAGCTTCCCCATCCCAAGGCACGTGCACGTACCGCCAGCAGCTTAATGTATCGGCATTGGGACAAATGGACAGAGAACAGCCGCTCGCACTTATTCCTGGCAGATGTCGCCACAGGCGAGTGTGTGGATTTGACGCCCCACTGCACTGACGTTCCACCAATTGCATTGGCTGGCCAGCGAGATTTTGATTTCTCGCCCGATGGCCGTCATGTGGCTTTTGCCATGAATCCCGATAAAGACATTGCGCGCTCGACCAACAACAGCATCTACCTGCTCGAACTGGACGGCCTGACCCCGGTGGGGGAAGCCAGACGGATTTCGACCACAAACGGATGCGACACCCAGCCCCGATTTCTGAGTGCCACAAAACTTGCCTACACATCCATGCTGACGCCCGGCTACGAAGCAGATGCCACACGGCTAAAGGTATTCCACCTGAACACATCCGCCACGGATCTTTATTTGGAAACGTTCGACCGCTCGGTCGATACATTCTTTGGCATCGACGCGGATCGCATTCTGTTTTCGGCCCAGGATTTTGCACACATCAGCCTTTACAGGCTCGACCTTCGCACCCAGGCTTTAGAACAGCTCACCGCGGGCAAAACCTATCTGTCGTTTGCAGCCTCGCCTGGCGCCGAATGCATCCTGGCCGTGACACAATCCCTGACCCAACCCTCCGAGTGCGTGGCGCTGAGCGATTTCCAGCCCTTCGAACCCCACCTTCGCGGGCCGGAAATCACAAGCTGCGAAACGGTTCGCCAATATACGAGGTTTTCCGAAGCCCTCAGCGGCATTGAGATGCACCCCGGCACGCCTCTCTGGTATGAAGCCGCCGATGGCACACCGCTTCAGGGTTATGTGGTATTGCCCCCCGGCTACGATGTCGCCAAACGTTACCCTCTGATCCTGCTGATCCATGGCGGGCCCCAGGGGGCTTTCCTCGACTCCTTCCACTATCGCTGGAACGTGCAGGCCTTTGCCAGCCGAGGCGCCGTGGTGGCATTTTGCAACCCCCGCGGTTCGACCGGATACGGGCACCAAATCACGCGCGACATCAGCACGCAGTGGTCGGATGCATGCCCGGACGACATCATGCGCTTTCTGGATGCCACGCTGGCCGCCTACCCAACCATTGACCCAACGCGCCTGTCAGCAGCGGGCGCCTCATTCGGCGGATACATGGTCAACTGGCTCCTTGGGCATACGGACAGATTCAGGGCGCTGGTAAGCCACGACGGCATCTTTAATACGGAGATGGCAGGCTACCTCACCGACGAACTCTGGTTCAGCGAGCACGAATTTGGCGGAAAACCGCACGAATGCCCGGAGCAATACCTCCGCCACTCTCCCCATCGCTTTGTCTCAAACTTCAAGACGCCCACGCTGGTCGTCCAGGGCGAGCAAGACTTCCGATGCGTCCTGTCCGAAGGATTGGCACTGTTTACGGCCCTGCAATACCAGGGCGTCGAAAGCCGCCTTCTGTACTTCCCCGACGAAGGGCACTGGGTCCTGACGCCAGCCAACGCCTTTGTCTGGTACAGCGAAGTGTTGGACTGGTTGATGAATCATATGTGAGCGCCCGCTATTGCCCGTGCGGGCAATACGCGGCCGGGCGCGGCTATCGGGAAAACCCGATACGCCGCGCCTTTTGTTTTTTCTTTTTGTGGGGGAGCATTGCTCCCCCACACCCCCTGCGTGCCTCCCCTTTAGGGGAGGTGGTGGCGGGCACCCAAGGGGCGCTTTGCGCCACCTCCCTCAGAGAGGGAGGCTTCGACGGAGGGGTGTGCGCATTGCTTGTGTGCAGGTGACAACCTCTCGCCCTGTGCGCCTACTCCACCCAAATCACATTGCCGCCCGTGTCCGCAGCGGGATCACCCCAGCCCGGGGGCCAGATGATCCTGCCAGCAGCGTTGATCCAGCCCTTTTCATACTCAGATTCCCCCCGAATTTCGAAAAAGCTCAGCCCCCGTATCGTGCTTTGGGGCTGCGAATGGATCCGATATGAAACCAGCCAATTTCCCTGATGATCGACAACCCCGTATCCCTTGCGCGAAACATCCTCAGACCAGCGACGGGTTGGCGTAACGAGTTCGCCATTGTTCCCCATCCCGCGTACGACAATGCGATCAACCTCTGCGTCGTCTTCAGAAACGGCGCGACAATCCATGATGGCAAGAATGAGTCCGCCGCTCAATGATTTCGTTGTGCAAAAGCCTTCGCCTGCGAGGCTGCCGTTATGGTTAAGGCTGCCCCAGGCGGTAGTTACCGATTCAGGTCGGCTGGTTCCATCTTTGTGCGTCTTATCGTGTGTGTCATCATCCGTCCACAGCCCCTGGGCGATGGCAGCCTCAGTGGCACCAGTCTTTTCCTCAAAGCCCGGTGGAATGATTTCTCGTCCATCGACACCGATAACACCATACTGCCCGCCTCTTTTGGCAATCGCGAAACCGTCCCGAAAAGGTACAATTGCCTGATAGTCAAAACGGCTGATCACTTGCCCACGTTCATCAATCAGTGCCCAGCCAAAAGGAAACTCGATCCATTCGCACACCCCAATGGCAGCCTCAGGTGAATAACAGTGGTCTCCGCACAGGCCGACAATGGATTCATCTGTTCCTAAACGCCTATCACTGCAGAGTTGCTCTGTCTTTTTCCACGTCTCAATGCCGCCATCTTTGCATGCGGCCAGGACATTGGCGTTTTCCATTTGGGAGGGATATTTTGCGCTGCCACAAAGCGCTTCGGCGTGCTCAAAGCTAAGCTTGGCCACCCCGCGACCATTCACAAAACTATTCGCCGCTTTGAACTGACCAGGAATGATCATTTCTCCATGAGGATTCAAATACCCCCACCCGCCATCAGTCATGACTGGAAACAGCACCGGATTCATAGACGGATTCAGCTCGCCACAGTAGTGCAAATCCCCAGTATGAATACGTTCCCCAGTATGAAGTGAAAAGATGCAGCAGCCATGATGATGACCCAAATTGCCTAAATCAAGATCGTCTTGTGGCTTTATCAAATTTCTCCTGGCTTCTTCAGGGCTGCAATAGGCCACAACAAAGGACCAACCAGCCTCATCCAAATCTGGTGAAACATAAAAACGGATATCATGGCTCGCGGGCCCAAAGAGCCACTCACCCTTACGATTCATAAGCGCATGGTTTTCCTGAAAATGCACCTCAGAATGGTTAAGATACATAAAAGCCTCCCCCATATTGCTTAAATAAAAATCAACTTCGCCTCCCCCAAGGCAAGGTGCCCAAATAACCTTCTCGCCTTTGGTAAGGTCAGAAACACGAGCGTCCCAACCCTCGTCAGCCTTACACCCATGCTGTCCTAACCCATGGCTCTCATACTCGTCATGATACACATCGTCTTCGTTATCATTTTCGCTTTCACTCTCACCATTTGCTTCGCCTTCACTTTCACTATCTGTCTTTGCCTCATTATCATCGTAGGTCAAAACCACCACATCATTGCTGGAGTTCTCCACTACCCAATACACACGCCCGTTTTCGAGGAGAAAGGCATCTAATACGCTTCGCCTGCCAGAGAACACGATATTGCCATCCGTGTCGATGAAACGCGTGCCGCCACCCACTGCAATGATCGTTTTCTCCTCATGCAGTGCGCCATCAGGCAAACGCGTGGCGTCAGCCCGTATGCTCATCAATGGCGGCAATAAGCTTTCATGAGCTTCCGAAGAAGACAGCGGCAAATCAGGAGAAATGACCTCCGTTCTCGTTTTTGAGCAGGCACTCAGGCTTGTGCCCAGGACAACAGACAATCCAACAACTTTTGCAAAACGCACCAGACTCACCATTGCGTGTTCTCCACAAAATTATCCTCCGTCCCCCCAGAAATTCAAGCATTCTACCATTTTGAGTGATGTCATGGATATGTTGAATAACCACAGCAATCACAGCAGGAGGCGTAGCACGCTACGCCCGTACAGAGTAAATAAAGTCCCCCCCTCTGCGGGGCGTTGCGGGGCGGCGTTTGAGCCCCGCAGAGGGGGTAGCCGCGTATTGGGCGCATGCCCAATAGCGGCGCAGGGGGCGCGGCCCTCACAGGCGTTAACATGTTGTAAGTCGTTTTCGCTATGTGGGATATTTACTGGGAATGCGGGTGCGTCGGAATGAACCACCCCGCCCTTCGGGCACCCCTC
>WQTY01000211.1 GCA_009786045.1 Pseudomonadota bacterium
TCGCGAGAGGCAATTGCTTCGGCCAGAAAATGCGCCCCATACCCTTCGTACCCCAGCCGCCCGCCATACCAATAGGCCGCGCCTTCCGTTTCGTTGGGATCAAACGACGGATGATGCCGATAGTAGGGAAAATCCGCAATCAGCACATGGATGCCGGACTTCGTGACCAGCTTTCCGACAAACCCAAACCCTTCGGCCAAAAAGCCATGCGTCGAAAATCGAACCAGCCCCGTGCCGGCAGGCGCATTGCCCGAAAAGGGCTCGGCATTCCCATAGGAAAGTGTGCTGAAGGATCCGCGATAGGTGGGCGATCCATGGATCGTCTCTGCCTTAAGCGGACGCATCAGCGACAACGATGCCAAAACCGACACAGATGTCTCGTCCGACAGCACAAACTTCGCCCCATAGGCGACATGATGCCCGGGATTCTTCCAATAATTCGTGGCAATAAACGGATAGCGCACCGTATGGCGATGCCGGGCAACAATCGGCTGCTTGTATCCAACCTCCACCGCATGCTCAAACCAGTCCGACAACACCTGCCGGTACTCAAAATATATCGCCGACAGCGATGCCCCGGTCGTCAAAAACTGAACATTCGTGTTCAGCCACAGGAGATCCTTCCACCGGACGCGAAAGGCAAGATCAAAACTATCCAGCTCCACAAACGGCGAACGCGTGCCAATCGTTGCCGTGTCGGTGGGGCTGTCGTACCCGGGTCCGCCAGAACCCTCCAAATCGTGAAGCCCAAGGCGCATCCTGCCCTTGATTTCCAATGTCAGGTCATCGACAGAAAGCGTAAACCGCGCCGGCGCATGCACGGCATCAAACTCATCAAACGCAAAGGCCATGCGCCCAAACGCAAGCATCAAAGCCACACAAAAAAAAAGCCTCGCCCACACACCAACCATCCTCGCCGCCTCTCCGTGCACTAAGGATATCGCCTGGGCGCTGTCGCGCTCTGTGCTGATCCCTACGCCGGCATTATCCGTACAGGTTCAACGGGTCATTCTCAGGCGCGCAAAGTCGGCACACCGCCCCGTCAGCAAAATCGACAGCCTCCCGGCTGCCGCGCCATCCTGCTAGCACCTTTCCCCAAATGCTGCAAGGTTATCTTTTTTTCGACCTTGCTCCCCTGCAAGAGCAGGGGGGATCAGAGACACAAATGTCTGAACAGGATTAAAAAAATTGAAGGATTTTCAGGATTGACAGGCATAAGGAACAGCTTAGCGCATCAAGTGACTTGGATGCACCATGCTGGTTTATAGAACGCCTGGTAACGGATTTCAGACAAAATATTTCAATGGAAAGCGCATAACACAATCCGCTAATCCTGTTAATCCGTTAATCCCATAAATCGTGTTCAGACATGGGGCTGGGGGAGCGGCTATAGATAACATAGCCCCCCCCCCTGCGTGCTGGTTCTAAAATCTCCAGCCAAACGACACGCCCTGATACTCGGGCGTCACCGCAATATCGATCTTAGGCATACCCGCCATCGCCTCGTCGCTGCCGAAATCATAAAAATAACCCAAACACACCATCGTCACGCCGGCCACCGTCAGCAAGCCGCCCGCACCCCAGAGGACGATATTCGTGATCTGAAGTACATCCTTGCCTTTGTCATTGGCCTTTTTATGCCTGTCAGCGCCTTCAAATGTAAAAAACTTCGAACTAACTTCATCCTTATCACCCAAAATAGCAGCTTTTGCCGCGTTATTGAGATCGTACTGCATGTACGACACCAAACCCGCTGCCGCCAAACTCCCCAAACCGACACCGAGGGTCGTCCAGCCCGTGATCTTCATGACGCCCTTGATCTTGTTCTCATCAATGGCGACCGTCAGGTCCACATGGACGGTCTGCTGCTTGTCACCCTCAATGGTGAGCTCTATGCCGGGATCCTGATTGTAGCCATCCTTGCGAACGATAACCATATGGCGGCCCGACAGCAGCGAAATCGGCTGCGCATTCGACGCGAACTCGGCAGCCATGCCAACACGCCTGCCGCCAATGAACACATCGGCACCCGGCACATTGCTCGTCACAATGAGTGTTCCCATCTTGCCCACGATCAAATCGCTGGCCAGCTTTGCCGCAGACGCCTGGTCTGTTACCACAGCATTCGGCACCTCGCGGATGATGCCGCGATATTGCCCCTCTCTGTGCACGCAATTGTACCAGACGACTCTGGTCGTGCCGCCATCCTTCATCGTGCCAAAGACGATCATGGACGAACCAAGCGTCCCGCACGCAGCCGAATAGCACGACATATCGTCTTCCTGATCGCAGCCCGTCAGCATCTGCATCTCGGAATAGGTAATGTCGCTGCCGCTCTCGTCAAGCTCAAACTGCGAACCCCCAACCTCGCGCCGCAAAGCCTCAAACAACATGCCAGCCTGAGCATCCACGCCCGAACCCACCACATCGATCTTCATGACTGCCACGGAGTCCTGAGCGTATGCCTCAAATGCACCGAAAACGCACAAAAAAGCGCACAAAAGTGAAAAACCTAAACATGCCACTCGCTTCATTACCAGTTCTCCATACAGAGGGTTCACACCCAGTAAGCCTCGCCCCGCCGCTACACAGGCAACTTCGTTCTATCACCATACACCACTTGCACAAAACGATCAATATTTTCGCAATGCCAGGCACCTTTGGCCTTTGATGCTATCGACCGGGCGACCGTCCCGGTCGCCCGGCTCCCCCACAAAAAGCAGCCGGCAAGCAGTTGACACGAGACGATAAAAGGCATTAGAAGGTGCGGTCTTGCTGTCGATGCACAGCGACGCTGCATGCTTTCGAGGAGTACACAGAATATGGCGATCAAAGTTCGCAAAAAGGTAGAAGAGCCCCCCAAAGTTGTCCTCGCCAAAGAGGCGGAGGTCGTAGAGGCCGGCGCCCCCGAAGTCAATGTCAAAGTTCCCGTAATGGACGATCGCTTTTTGCGGGCATCCGGTTCGGCCGTCACCTGGATGATGGAGAATCGCCGGATGATTTTCTTCGTGGCGAGCCTTATTGTGGCCACCTGCATCGGCGTGATCGTTTTTGCGCACTCAAAGGAGGCTTCTGCCGTACAGCGCAGCTCGCTTCTGACCAATGTTTTTGTCACACTGGATGCGCCCACGGACGAAGAAGCGCGGCGCATTGAGGCAGAGCGCGAGGCATGGCGAACGCGAATGGGCATTGAGGTAAACACCGACGATATCCTCCGCATCAGCTATACAGTTCCCAGCGACAGGCGCCGCTTCGAAGCGCTGCACGCCTATTTTGCCGATGTCCAGGCAAAGCTCAATGGCACCTCCCTGGCTGCACCAGCCGCCTTAATGCAAGCCGGCATCGCCATGCGCGTGGGAGATCTCAACCTCGCCAGAGCTGGCTACGAGCAGGCTTCGCAAAGCACCCATGAAGACGTTCGCCTCTTCGGATTGCTGGGCAAAGCCGAAGTGCTGCTTGATGAGAAGAAGTTCGACGAAGCTTTGGCTGTCTACGATGCCATTACCACCCTCAATCCAGGCTTTGCCTCATTTGCCACGCTCTCGCAGGGGCAGATTTACGAGCTCTCCGGTCAGACCGACAAGGCGATTTCTGCCTATCAGTCTGTCATACGCGACTTTGGCCAGACTGCCGACCATCGCATAGCAATGGCACGGCTTCGCCTCCTGACAGCCGACTGGGCTTCGCTGGTCGCTGCCGGCAGTCCCCAGGTGGGGCAATAATGTTTGGTCGCGCCAGGCTGGGAATCGCACTGTCCTGCCTTGCCTGTGTAAGCATCCTGTCGGGATGTGCCTCGCAGTCAGGACAAACAAAGTCAGCTGCTCATCCCCCAAGAAGTGCCCAGTACACCATGGCGTTGGACTGGTCCTATCCGCTGTCGCCAAAAACGACCTTTTATCTTGGGGCGATGCCGCTCGAATTGGGAAACCTGACCAGTGTCGGCGACGTTGTTTATGTGGGATCTTCACTTGGAAAAGTGGCGGCCATTCATTCGCCATCGGCGCGCAGCATTTGGATCAGGGAGCTTGAGGCCCCCGTATCGGCTGGCCCGGTTGTCCTTGGGAACGCCCTTTTCGTCGCGCTGGGATCCGGCGATATCATCCGGCTTGATGCCAAATCCGGCGAAGAAGTATGGCGCTATTCAACGGGTGTCCCCATCGAACAGTCCCTGACAGTTGCCGACGGCGTGGTTGCCTGCGTGAATGGCAACAACCGGGTCTTTGTGCTTGATGCCCAGACGGGTGCACTCAGATGGCGGCGCGAACGCCCGCGCTCAAAAGAATTCACCTTGTATGGTCAGGCGCCGCCCCTGATTGCAGGGGGCGTCCTCTATGCCGGTTTCAGCGATGGTTTTTTGGTCGCCTATGCCCTCGAAAACGGCACAATGCTCTGGAGCCGTGACCTGGCGCCCCAGGCCCGATTCAAAGATTTGGATGTAAAACCCGTCATCGTTGACAATGTCCTTTATGTGGCCACGTCATCGGGCGGGTTATATGCCCTTTCCGTGGCCGACGGCCAGACCCTCTGGCATCAAAATCTGTTTGGGATAAGCTCAATTAATGCTTTTCAGGACAGCCTCTATGTCTCGTCGCAATCGGGCGTTTTTCGGCTTAACAGGCAGACAGGCGAAACCATCTGGCAAAACGAAATCCAAAAAGACGTGCTGATTTCTGCACTGCAGCTCGGCAGAGTTTATATCTACGCTTCGGTTCAGCGATTTGGTCTCGTCGTGATCGATCGGGTAAGCGGACACACGCGCCACGTGATCGACATGGGTTCGGATTTTACGTCGGCGCCGGTGCTGACCCCTGGTTACCTGACGGTGTTGTCTAACCGCTCGACAGTGTATCGTTTCGTGATCGACGACGTGCCGCTGTAAGCGTGGTTCGGCTGGGGCATGGCGAGNTTGAGGGGAGG
>WQTY01000212.1 GCA_009786045.1 Pseudomonadota bacterium
CCCGCGTCGCTATGCCGCGATGCGGCATACGCGCCGCCTTGATGCCCGGGAGGAGATTGCGTTGGGCTCACATGTGGGTACCCCATGATATAAATATTTCTCTAAATAAAATTGACTGAGGAGAGCGGATGTGCAATAGTAAAATCCAGGCTTGTGCAGTTTATGTGCGAGCTGTTTACAAATGAGGAGCCACAATGAAAAAAGACCCCTCCCTTCCCCCCAACCCGGATCGAACGTTTGAGAAAAAGTCAGCCGATGCGGCATACAACGACATCACGGCGAACGATACCGAAGCCCACAAAAATGAAGAAGATGAATATGAAGCGCTTTTCGAAGCCACGCTGGCCGAGGCATTGATGGTGTACCACGGAAACCCTCCATTGATGACGCACCATGAAAATGAAGGCGAGATCGAGGTCGAAGGCGAGCACAAACTTGATGTGTGCTGCCTGATAGCAAAAAACTTTACGGGCATTCGAATGAGTTCCTGCCATGAGTGCGGCAGATTGCTCGTAGAGGCATAGGGCTGTTCATCCGGCATGCCCTCCTCCTCCCACAAGAAATGCGCGAACCCCTCCGTCGAAGCCTCCCTCTTTGAGGGAGATGCCGACATCCCCCTTAAAGAGGGGGACAGAGTTCCCCTGCAAAAAATTGTAGGGACGCGCACTGCGCGTCCGCGCCCCCGGTAGTCGCCAAAAGGCCGATAGTGGCACAGGGGGCGTGGCCCCCTCAAGGTCACCATGTCTGTCCTATCTGGGACAGGTGTGATACAGGCCAAGATTTTGATCCTTCCACACAGGCAGTTTTTTAAGTTTGCAGTAGTTGCTCTGCGACATGCCGGATTCGATGAAAATATCCTCCAGAAGATCTGCCCTGGGATTGAGTTTCCAGGCAGAAAGATCCTGGTTAAAGGTTTTTGCGCCCTTGAACATGCGCCCCATGGCCTTCACATTTGAAGTATCCCATCGGGCGATATCCTGGTTGAATGCAGTCGCTCCATGGAACATGCCTGCCATATTGATGACCTTTGAAGTATCCCAGTGGCCAATATCCTGGTTGAATGCAGTAGCGCCCTTGAACATGTTCGCCATATTTCTAACATTTGAAGTATCCCAGTGGCCAATATTCTGGTTAAACTCCCGGGCATTCATAAACATGTGTGTTGCATCGTGCCATCTTGCGGTATCAGGCATATCGTTTGGAGGGAGGAAAATGTCGCCCACACCACAGAAAGCTTCGGAAGTAAACACGACGGAACCAAAGCTGGTCACGCCCCGAAGATGAACCGTTTCACTGCCAATGGGTTTGCAATAGAGAAAGGGAATACCATTGGCATCATTCACAACATTCATAGTGAATTGTCCCCAGCCATCATAAACACCGGCGATTCGAACGTGGTAGACGCCCTTATCGGCATAGCGATGTGACCGGTTCTGGACGTTGGCACAGTCTGTCACTCTGATAGCCTGGGAAAAATCTGTATGACCTTCGTCGCCCCAGAGGATTTTGAAATCACAGCTTTTCTTCTTAAAAAGTGGTGGAGGTTCGTATCTTCTTCTTAAAGAATCCTCAAGAAATGGAAGAACGAGTTCGGAATCCTTTTCTGTGACTTCCCAGACCGTTTCGAAGACCGTTTCGAAAACTGCAGAGCGAGAGCTGCAACCTAACATTGTCGTCAAAACCGCCGCTAAAACCAACACCTTTGTTCGCATATACATGCCTCCTGAATGGAACAGCCTTTCAGACACACATCCACCGGAGTACTGTAAAACACGCTGGCTGCCTAAGCAAAATAGTTGAGATGAACAAACGCTGCTGGGGCGGCTATTGAGCGTGCCGCCCAATACGCTGCCCCGCGTCGCTATGCCGCCATGAACGGCATACGCGCCGCCTTGATGTTTGGGAGAAGATTGCGACAAACCTGTGTGCACGGTGTACCCTACTGCGCTCCAATACAGGTGCGGCTCGTGCTATTTTGCGAACGAAAAATCAGCCTTCCTTAATCTTTCGAATTCTGTTCAGACTTCGCTAATCCTTTTCTCAATGAGCTGCTTCAATTCGCGAAAATCCTCAGGTTGTACGCTCAAATCTTTTTGCAGAAGATCCTTCACGACGGCATTGAGCTTCTCTCGACCAGCGACCGGTTTTCCGTCATTAGCATGCACGCGAAAGCAATCCGAATGGATGATTTGAGCAAGTACTTTTTTACCCTGGATCATGTGGAGCCAATCGCCAACCCCGACCATGAGCCGTTCCTGTCCACCCATCATGTTTTCGAGGTGTTCATGAAACCTGCGCTCTACCTCATCGCCAGAGACTTTTTGAGTGACATTCTCTTGATGCTGGTTAAACTCATTGGCATCTTTCAGTTTTCGCAAAGCTGTTGCCTTGCACGAAAAACCAGTAAGATCTTTAAATTTTTCGATCCAATTTTTTTTGAGTTCCTCGCGAATCGATATCACAACATGATTTGTCACATCAAGAAACAACCTCTCATTGGCAAATTTGAGAATTTTTTGCCCCAGTTCATCCTGACTGACACAGCAATACTGTGACTGGCACAAATAGTCTGGTTCTAAAAAATAATTTTCAACTTCGCGCCTTCGCCAAACCAAAAGATTGTGCGTTGCGGGGTCTGGGAAGTTTTCCCAGCACTTCGTTACAAATTCGTCCTTGTGGTGATCGCGGTCTATGAGGAAATAGTAGGTTGGATGATGCTTGAACAAAGCTGCGGCGACACTTTGTACCGAATAAGACGGTCCCAATGGCTTGATGCCAATTTTGTGTTCAAAGAGCTCTTCTAACACTTTAGGGTCGGCAGAATCGTTGTCGTTTCCTTCAACAAACAGCACGTGCTGGCCTTGGAGCTTGACTTCTTCTGGACGAATCCCTGGTTTTACATGCATCATCACTCTCCCTCCGAACTATTTAAGAGGAGAATGCGGCGGTCTTCGCTGACAGAATCCATCACGTCTTCGGAGTGCGTTGCCATGATGTATTGGTTATGCGGTGCCATCGTCACGAGTTTTCTCACGAAACTGCGATGCCACTGCACATTAAGGTGCAGCTCAGGTTCGTCAATAAACACCACGGATGGATTATTCTTGGTGTGATACCAAACGAGAAACAGTGTCGAGATGATTTCTTTCTGCCCAGAGCTGAGCCCATCGAAAGTAAAAGACTTGCCCCCATTCGTGGGTTTGACCATGATATCAACGGTGTTATCCGGCGATGGGCGCAGATGGCTGATTACTCCACCCGCATAGAGTTGAACCAGTTCGTTGAGCATTTCGATAGATTCATCCTGCTTTATGCTCTCCTCAAGCTCAAACAATTTAGCCTTGCTCATCATGGAGCGTAATATCAACAACTTGAAGGCACTCATGGGCATTTCATAGCGCGAAAATAAATTGCGTTGTCGGCTGCGTCCTCGATCCACCATCATGCCAAGTTCAGGGCTACCTTCTTGAACCTTGCGATAACTATGAAAAAGCAGAAACCTGTCCGCAATAACCGGGTCGGGCGAGAATCCGCTAATCGCTTTGACTAAAGCATCAGCAGTGCTTTCAGAATCCAGTAATGCATCCTCAAGTATTTCTTCAAAACTCGGTTCGCTGGATACGCTCACTCCACCATCGTGACCTATCCTGAGTTGAACGGATAATGATGTCTCACTCATAACGACATCGCCTTCGATTTCTGCAACTTCTGCGCCAGCCTTGATGAGCAAGTCCGGGATATCCATGCGCAAAGACTGATCACGCAGCATAAAGCGATCTTTTTGTATGACGACAGCAAGCAACAGCAAGGTACAACACTCAAGAACCGATGTTTTACCCAAACCGTTTTGGCTGCCCATCACTAATATATCTGGATCACCAGCTAATCTCGGCGTAGGAAAATCCATCGAAAAATCGTCGATGCCTTTGTAATTTCGTATAGCTATTCGGCTAATTCTAATGGGTTCGCTTTTCCCTTCGTCCTTAAAAACACCATTATCTTCTGGCGTTGAATTCGTGATTAACTCACCGTTCAGTGCACGGTCAAATATTTTGGCCAGTCCGTCGACTTTTTTCAGCGTCGATTGATGCATTTTAACAAACTCTTTTTTTTCGAAAGCTTTGGCTTCATCCTTTCCTGGTAAGAAAAACTCGTCGATAAGGTCGTTTTTTCGCATCAATGACTCCATTCTGGGGCATTCTATATAATCCTTGCCATAGAGATCACTGAGCGCTTTCGATAAATCAAATTTTTTATCGTTAGCAATTGCTGGAGATTTGCCGCCATGTACAGCGAACCGATGCTCCAGTGCCTCGAACCCAAAGTTCGCATCTCGCATTTTCCAATGAATCCAAGTGCAATCCTGATGTTTCTCAACGAAAGCGAAGAATCGTTCCAGCATTGTCTTCTCAAGTCTGTCGTAATGCTGTTCGATCACGTCAGTCTGGATGCCTTCTTTCTCTGCGATTTGATGGAATGAGAACGAAGTTGTCTGATCGCAGGCTAGCCTCTGCACAGCAATGGAGGTAATCCTAGGCGTTCGTCCACCTGATATATCATCAAAGCTTTCGCAAGAATAATGAATGACCAGAGCAGTCGATGCGTGTTCTCGAATGCTCTGCATCTTTTGCAATACTGCATTTCTGTGTTTGAGCAGTTGTTTTCTGTTCATCCTTCTTCTCCTTCCCAATCCGCACCACCGTCATCGACTTGCAAGCCAACCCTTTCTAGCACAAATTCGTGGCCACATCGTGCGCTATTTCCCCTGCGAAAGACGTCGCCCTCTATCCACAAGCAATGCGCAGCATTGCAGGGGGTGTGGGGGAACAAGTTCCCCCACGAAAAAATCAAAAGCCGGGCGTTGCGGGGCCGGCGATTGAGGCCCCGCACAGGGGGTAGACG
>WQTY01000213.1 GCA_009786045.1 Pseudomonadota bacterium
CCCGACAGCCGATAGCGGCGCAGGGGGAGGCTTCCCCCCACCAGCCTTCACTCAGCCTGTCTGTATGAACGATCTGCGGCTTCATGGGCGATTCTCGGGCGTCGTATGCTGCTTGCGGCGACGGCGCTGCTGCAGTTGAGCGATGATGATGCTGAAAAGTGGATAAACAGCATAGCCAATGGCCAGGATAAAAGCAGGAATGAGAAAGTACGGATACAGATTTGTGCGCTGCACCAGCGCCACGGTCTTGCTGGGCTGCATGGTAACACGAAGGATGTCCCATGCATGGGTCAGAGCTTTTGCTGCCGCTTCCGGCGTCCCATAGTGAAGGTAAATGCCTCCCGTTGCCTCGGCGATGGATGCAAGCGGTGCAGAAACATAGCGAGAGATGACAGGGGCATTGTCGTAATAGAGGGGCGCACCACTGCGAGCCATGACGGGTGCCCCTGCCTCGGTGCCAAAGCCCATCACATCGACCTGTATCCTATGCCGCCGAATCATCTTGATCGTCTCCTGCAGGGATTGTCCATGATCTTCGCCATCCGTGGCAAGGACAATGCGGCGCACGTGCGTGCCCAGGCCAATCTCATTTGAGGGAATCCGAAAGGCCTCGACAGCCACCCTGAGGGCACGGTCAAAATCTGTGCCATGACCTGGCATGATCTCCGTATGGGCGGCACGGAGGAAAGCGTTGACAGTGCTGTGATCGACGGTAAGTGGCGAGCGTACAAACGTATCGTTGGTAAAGAAGATGAGACCGACCTCGTCATGCGAATTGCGGCTGAGCAGCGATATGACCTCATCCTTGGCTGCCTCAAGGCGCGTCGGCAGGACATCGGCGGCATTCATCGACTGCGAAAGATCCAGCAACACGATAACCTGGAACGGAACGCGCTCGAAATGCGTCGCCTGTTCCTGCCCCTGGGGCATCATCAGAGCCAGAATCATCAAACACAGGAATCCAGCCATAAACACAGGATGGAGATGCCGCATNCCNGTGGCAGAATTGACCCGTATTCGCTGAAGATTTTCCTCTGGCACTGCGGGAATGAGGGATCGGCGGCGGATCTGGTAATCTGTGTAATGCCGAAGACCAAGCAACAATGCGATATTGATAAGAACGAGAAAAATAAAGGCCGTCAGCGAAGTGTAATGTTGAATTAAAAGCGTGATGGCAACGCTGATGGCAAAGACAAGACTGTGTGCCGTGACAACCCGCACGAGAAAGGGGCGAGCCGGGGGCAGCGGCGTTTGTGCAAGAAGCTTTTGGCTGAGTGCCCGCGCCCGAAAGCGCTTCCAGAGCAGCATGGCGAGGTAGCACTGCGCGCAAAGCATCACCAGGACAATCAGGCTGAGGGCTTGGGGGTTTTGCCAGTGTTGAATAAATAGCATGGTAAAATGGCCGATACACGGCGTCAGGGATAGAGTTTTGAAATGCAGCTGCGGATAAGGTATGCGACAAAGGCCAGAAAAAATGCCATGGCCACAAAGGCCAGCGAGAGATCTGCCGTGTTATTGCGACGCTCACCGGTATAAAGATCCCGCTGCAGCGTTTCGAGAATGCCGCTGAGGCGCTTATGAAGCTCGGCATCTGTGGCGATGCGATACGCTGTGCCCTGGGTTTGCCGGGCAATATCCTCAAGAAGCGCAAAATTGGTGGGAAAATAGGACACGGTGAAAGTTGGGTTGGCCAGGCTGCCCGTTGCCATAAGCGCATTGTCATGCTTGCCGATGAGGATGGGAAAAATTCGGATATCGTGAATTTTTGCAGCCTCGATCGCCTGGGCAACGGTGATCTGCCCGCCCTTCTTGTCCCCATCGGTGAGAAGAATGATAACCCTTGATGGCGATGTCAGGTGCCGCAAACTGGCGATGGCACGTGCCAGGCCATCTCCGATGGCTGTCTGGCTGGAGTCGATGTCATCAAGTGTGCGCCGTTCAAGCATCCTGTTGAACAGCGCATAGTCGATGGTCAGAGGGATATCGAGAAAAGCAGACTGCCCAAAGACAACGAGTCCAAAGCGATCACAGCGCGGAATCTCACCAAAGCGCGAATGGCACTGCGCCTGCCGATCGTCGATGAAGGTCCTGATCGTCGATACCGCCACTTCGTAACGCCGAGGCGGCAGAGAAGACGTTTTCTGCTGATGTGCCTGCATTTCTTCCAGCGTGTAGTCATACGCCTTCATTGAGCTCGACATATCCAGAACAAAGTAAATATTGAGACCCTCGGCACGGGTCTGGCCGTACAGGTTTGCCATTGGCCGGGCCATGGCCGCCGTCAGCGCCACGAAGCTAAGCGCGGCGAGGACAAGCGAGAGGCTTAAGGCCCAAAACCGAAACGAGGAGAAAAGAACCCGCATGGGAAAGGTGAAGGGCAGGTTTTTTGTGTCCGAATGCGCCCCCCCGCTATGATCCAGCCCCGGCAGGTAAAGCCGAATCAGAAAATAGCTGGGTATTTTCCTGGCAAAAACAAGGTACAGAGGAATGAGAAGCAGTGCCAAAAAGAAATACGGGCGCTCAAACGTCTGAATACTCTGGATGTCGATGAGAGGGATGAAGTTGAACATATGGCTATTCCGATCCGTGATCCGACATGGGATGGACCTCATGCGAGCTGTCCTTCCCTATCCCGGCAACCGCTTTCGGGAGATGCTGCGTCAGTGCCTGCGCAAAGGCTGCCTCCTCTGCTGTAAACAACGCGTCCCTTGATTCCTCCTGAACCGCAGCCCCTATCCCCGTGACCGCTTTCGGGAGATGCTGCGTCGGCGCATACGCAAAGGCTGCCTCCTCTGCTGTAAACAACGCGTCCCTTGATTCCTCCACTTGAGCCCCTGTCTCTACAACCTGCAAAAGAGGCTGCGCCGGTGCGACACACTCTTTCGAAAAAGCATGGACTTCGCCTTCGCGCTCAGTTTTCTGACGCTCAACTGCACTGATCTCAGCCTCAATGAGATTCACCACATGGCCGGCATCACGCAAAAGCATGAGGTTGGCATTCTCAGAAGGCGGAACCCAGGAAAACTTGACCAAATCACTCCCGGCCAGAATGCGCAGCACCCCCGCCACGCTTGTCCCGGATATCGAAGCATTCAGCAGCTGGACACGAAGTTTGCCCGTCGTTGTCTCCATGGCTGAGACACCCAGACGATCTGCCAGATACTGACGAATGGCCGTCGAAAGTACATCATGATAAACCTTGTGCGTCTCCACATCGACGGGTTCAATCTGCAGAAGCTGCGCAAGCTTTGCGTGAAAAACCTCCAGAGGCGGCAACGCCGGACCGCCGGCCTCTTCAGCATCCGCCATGCCGGCACCGAGGCGATGCCTCATCACGATCCACCCCGAAAGGCCAAGCAAAAACACCACAATCAAAACCTGCAGTCCCTTCGGCAGCGACTTGCGCCAGGCAAGAATCATAGCCGCATCCTCTGGAAGCCGCACATCTTCGATGTCATACAGCACCACATGAACAGGCGGCTCCAGAAGCGGCAGTGCCACGCGCGTGCTCACCTGGTCCCGCTCCAAAACCATTCGCACAGGCTGGGTATAGAAAAAACCCGCCCGGCGATACCGACACGTCACCGCCACCCTCGATTCGCTCCGCGCCTGCCCTTGCCCCTCACCCGCCTGCCGGGTCGTCACCGTCGGGTGCTCACACACCCGCTCCCACGAGGTCACGGCATCCACGCGCAGGCGGCAATCGGTTTCGTGATGCAGCACATAGACCAAACGCACCGGCGCCATCAGGCGATGCTCCGCCACGCTCACACCCTCAACCGCCACCTCTGCCTGACACCCACCCTCATCGGCGGCATCTGCCCACGCATGCCCCACCCACAAGTGCATCAGGCATGCCAGCACAAAACACGACAAACGCCACTCAGACATGCCTCGACCTCACGTCGAACGCAAGCGACAGGGGACGCAAAACATCGGACGTCGTCGAAAGGCACACCGGCGCAATGCGCGCACGCTTGAAGATGACGCCCTGCTGAGCGCGGCGCGCCTCGAAACGCTGCGCTATCTGCGACCGGACAGCCCCACGCGACGTATCACACAAAAGCACCCGATGTGACTCAGGATCCTCAAAAATACACATCCCCAGATCGGGCAGATCATACTCAAGCGGATCCGAAACCACCACCGGAATGACCTCATGGCGAAACGCCAAACGCTTGAGCTCAGTCTCATAGCAGGGACGCACAAAATCACCGATGACAAAGACGAGACTTCGCCGCTTGGCCAATTGCCCCACCTGCATCAGCGCCTGGCTGAGCTGGCACGCCTCCCCCCGTGGTGCATACTGCAAAGCCTCGACGATAAACCGGAAAATCTGCCGCTTCCCCTTGAGCTGCGGCACAATCTTCGAACCGCGCCCATCAAAAATAAGCAACCCAACCCTGTCGTTGTTATACAACGCCGAAAACGCCATCACCGCCATCGCCTCAATGGCCGCCTCCGCCTTCGTCACCCCCACCGACCCAAACTGCATCGACTGCGACAAATCGAGCACAATCCAAACGCTCAGCTCACGCTCCTCGACAAACCGCTTGACAAATACCCCCTGCTGGCGCGCACTCGCATGCCAGTTAATATACCGCACATCGTCGCCTTCCTCATACGCCTTGCATTCGCTGAAACTCATTCCTCGCCCCTTAAAGGCCGAATGATACGAACCGGCGATCGCCTCGTGCGTCCGCGTACGCATGTGGAATTCAATCTTCTTAAGCTTTTTGACGAAATCCCTCAGCGTCTTCATACGAAGCCCACGATATTTCGAAGTATGCGAATGCCACCAAAACCAGCCGCAAACCCCGGCATCCCGGCATTTCTACCACCTGCCATGGCAATTGGCAACCGCTCGGGGG
>WQTY01000214.1 GCA_009786045.1 Pseudomonadota bacterium
GGGGGTAGACGCGTATCGGCCGCCCCTAGGATAGCGCCGCAGGCGACGAGGGGGGCGGCTGATAGCGGCGCAGGGGGCTTGCCCCCACAAAAAAAAATCGCCCAAAAGGGCGATGATTTTTGTCAGTGGGGAATGCCATCCAGGCAAGGGGCGTAGTGCGTACGCCCCTGCAGAGGTACACCGATGAGAACTAATCTCCCTGGCGAACCGCAAAGAACTTGCCCTGGACCGACTGTATCGTGCTTTCATTGATCCGAATCGACATCGTCCAGCCACAGCGTTTGTCTGTGCTCTCGCCCCAGACATACGTGTCGCCAAACGAAGCAAGGACTCGGGATGTTGTCGAAACATTCCTGTAATGGAGCTGACAGGGTGACGACGAACTGAATGCCACCGCATTGCTCGTGGCCGTGAGCTTCGAAATCTGCGTGTCAATCATGCCGTCTATCGCGTTGATCCCCGTCGTGCAAAGCGGTGCAAGCGTCGCTTCGTTCGCAAACATTGTGACGATTATGCCCATGGCGCCGCCCAGCGCATTTTGCAGGGTCTTTGCCAGCACTGCTGCAATGGCACTGCACGAATGCTTGCCCGTGATGACATTGGAGCCGGTTGCAGTTCTGTTCCAGTAAGCCACCATGCCTTCGCCAATGTAGTACTCAAGCAGCGTGCCAATGGATTTGATATTGCCGGCGCCTTCGGTCTGGATGATCGCTGGCAGCACCTGCATGATGACGCCATAGATGAGCTTGCCGTAGGCCATCTGCAGGGAGTGCGAGTTAATCGTCGCTGCGCTGCATCCCACTTCATCGACACAGCCGGTAAAGGCTGCTGTATAGGCACCGCTGATCGTCGAAGACGAATCGCTGAGGGTTTTCAATGCCACCGAGCAGATAAGCGCACCCTTGTTGTCGTTCCCGTACTTGGAACCAATCAGGCAGTTCTGGAAACTGCCGTTGTGGTACAACAGCGTGTCATAGTTGTGGCCAATGCCGCTGATCATGCCTGCTTCGTTGGGTTCAGCGGCGGCAATGTGGAAGTTGCCTGCCAGCGTAAAGCTCTTCGTGATTTGATTGATGATGGAAACGATGCTCGTGGCGTCATCCCACCATTCGATCTGGCCCGTCAGCTGCGACAGCATGTCAGTCAGTACCTGCTTAATGCCAAAGGTTTCGAGCATCATGTCGACCACTTCGGGCGTCAATATGCCGCCCAGGCCAGGTATGAGACTCTGGACAATCGAGCTGAACCATTGCGCCTCCAAAAGGAGGGGCAGAATTTGCTGCGTCAGAATGTTGGGAAGCATGCCCTCGGGATCGGCCAGGAAGTCGAGCGTCCAGGAAATCCAGTCACCCACCAGCATCGCCGAGAAGGGCGGCAGCTTGCCCGCGGCTATGCCCGGGGCTTTGGGAAGAAGCGAAAGCGCATCGAATGAACTCGTCAGATTATACCTGCCGGCATAGTTGACATCCACCGGATCCAGGGGATCTATTATCTCTGTGATCTGGGCATCACCGAGTTCGATCGTTCCCATAAGCTGAGAACGCGACAAACCATCAATACAGCCATACGCTACGTGGGTTCTGCCCTCACGCGCACGCCCCACGACCGCATAGCTCAGCGCCTCACTCTCTTTCTCTTTCGCCTTGAGCGCAAAGTCCTTCATTTCAATCGTGCCGGGAATATCCAGGAAACCAGTGGTGCTCATAGCCCCACTAATCTTGTTAGCCACCTCCTCACTCGTCATCCCAGACCACACCAGATCAGCACACGACTTGCTCTTAAACAGCATCGCCTCAGCGGACTGCAAATCAGCCCCGCCTTCGTACGTCATCTTGATCTTGAAATCCAAATCCACTTCCGTGGGATCTACAATAATCACCCCATCCTTCGACACTCGAATCGTAAAGGCAATCGAATCAGCCTTATATGCCTCTGCTACCGCAACGGTTATCTGCCCCTCGCCCTCGACTTCAGCCTTTGCCACGATGTTAAGCTCTGCCTGGCCAAGCTCGTTCGTCACCAGCGTGACCGTGCTCGATGACCCGTCCTGTATCGTAAACAAATCGCTGTTCGTCGACACATAAAGCGCTGCTTTGTCGACGACATTCGTCATGTCATCCTTGCGCGAGGAAAACTGAATCCTTACCTTGCCTGCCTGCCCCTCTTTGAGCTGAAGCTCGCAGTTTGAAGGCGCAGCACAAGCCAAATGATATTCATCAGCATCAATTTTGATATTGCTGCCGGCATCATCCTTACAAGCCACAAACGAAGCTGACGCCATACACATCAATGCCGCCACTAACCATGTTTTCCTTTTCATCTAGCCATCACCTCCTGAAAAAGTATCAAAAACGCTAAAACGCACGTGTTGCGCAAAAATTAAATAATGGATAACCGCCCTGACCTCTGTCTAAAGCCACGCTGCCACAGGACATCATAGCGGCAAAGGGCGCAAAATCCAGCCCTAAGCAGCACAAACGCCTTTTTGTGCTATCCATTCAATGACAAACCGACGGTGCACCCTTTGCCGCCAAACGCCCCCTGTTTAGCCCAGCGTGATGCTCACAAAATTCAGCGCCCATAACACCACAACAATGATAAACAAAGCCGCCAGCGCATAAGCCAGAATGTTGACAAACCGGCGCCCGGCTGACTCGACCGCACGATACTCACCTGTACGCCCGGAAGACGCACTGCTGCGATGCGCCCCCTGCGGACAGGCAATGGGCTCCAGGGAAACGAGTGTCTGAGACTGAGAAGCCTGATCGCGCGATGCGGCCAGCATGCCCATGCTGGCCAGAGAACCGCTGCCACGATGCTCCTGCCGGAGAACCGAGGGCGGATCGTTCACGTCTTCGACATGCTGAAGTGCATTAAAGAATTCACCAGCATCTCTGTAGCGGTGGGCAGGATTCTTGGCACAGGCACAATCCAGAATTGCCGCTATCGCGGTATCCCGCATGGCATGTGGATAGACAATCGGCTCGTGGCTCTGCTTAAAGGCCACCTCCAGCAGAGAATCTCCCTGCACGGCCGGATCCCCCGTCAACATCTCGAAAAGTATCAACCCCGCCGCATAAACGTCTGTCCACGGGCCAAGCTTGGCCTGTGAAAGCTGCTCGGGCGCCATGTACTGCGGCGTGCCGAAAATCCGGCGAGTATCCACCACGGTCACGTCCTGCACCTTCGCGTTTTCGTCCATGCCAAGGGCCTTTGAGAGGCCAAAATCGAGGATGATTACCTGATCCTTATAGCCCTCCTTTTTGGACAGCATAATGTTGGCAGGTTTAAGATCCCGATGGACGATCTGGCGGCGGTGCGCCTCCATCAGACCACTCAGAAGCTGAAGCATCAGATTTTTGGCCTGCGAAAATTTCATCGGCCCATGCTGATGCAGGCGATCATCCAGGCGCGTCCCGATCACAAGCTCCATCGTCATCCAGAGAATATTATGCTCCAGAAGCCCGGAACTATAAAGGCGAACAATATTCGGATGCTCAAGGCGGGAAACGATATCGACCTCACGGCTGAAACGCTTGTCGATATCGGCCACCTCCGACTTGGCAGACGGAAGAATGAGCTTGAGCGCTTCCTCACGCCCCAACGACAGGTTCTTGGCACAGTACACCGCACCAAACCCACCCTTGCCCAGGAGCGATGTGATGCGATAGTTCCCCACCGTATCACCTACCTCGGGCAGCGAATAATGCGCCGCTTCCCAGCGATTTTCGGCACGCTCAAAAACGAGCGTGCGCTCAAGCTCGGATTTGGGCACCACCACATCTTCCGAGATATCTGGCGCCTCACCCGCCGGCTCAGCCTCTATCGGCTCCACTTCCTCAATGGCGTCTCCGGGACAAGCCTTCTGAACGGACGTGACAGCAGGCTTCCCAAGCACGGGAAGCGTTGGCATCTTCGCCGCAACCTCACAGACTGATTGCTCGGAATCGCTGCCTTCCCCCAACTTGCCCGCCGGCTTTATCTGACCCTCATCCGACACCTCGCCCGTTTCCTCGCACGACAACTTAGACGCCTCACACGGCGGCTTCAGCTTATCGCCCGTTTCCTCACACGGCGGCTTCAGCTTATCCCCCGTTTCCTCGCATGCCGGCTTCGACGCCTCGCAGGAATTCCCCGACGAAACCTGCGAAACCTCTTTGGGAATTCGGGACACAATGATGGACACCTTCTCTTCCCCCTCAGTCTCCTTTTCCCCCGAAGTTTCCTTCGCACCCTGCGGCTGGGGCAGCTTCGGCAACTCGTCGGAGGAGGCCAGCACTGACCTTGGCCGGTGAGGCAAACCCGATGGCCGGCAACGCAGCTGAGAATGCTCCTGGGGCACAGTCGCGTTTCGCGCACCGTCTGCGGGGAGAGCATCAGGCAAACCCGATGGCCTGCGGCGCAGCTGAGAATGCTCCTGAGGTGAGGTCACGCCTTGCGTGCCGTCTGTGGAAAATAAATCGGGCAAACCCGATGGCCTGCGGCGCAGCTGAGAATGCTCCTGAGATGAGGACACGCTTTGTACATCATCTGCGGGAAGAGAATCGGACAAAGATGCGCTGGGGGATGTCACATGATTTTCCATTCGAAAGCCTTCCTGGATGGGCCATAAACAACGCCACAGCGTACACCATAGGGACTCCCGACCGCAAGTTCTTGGCATGAATAAATCATGCCTTTTTGGGCCGTCGCGCTCTATTTGTTTGCACAAATACGAGCGCGGCGCAGGCTATCTGGCGCACTCGCCAGATACGCCTGCGCACATTATTTGCCGGGCGCGCAAAGCGCGAGTACAGACGAAGGCAGACAATCGGGTCTGCCCCTCGCTAGCGGCAGCCTCCACGGCACC
>WQTY01000215.1 GCA_009786045.1 Pseudomonadota bacterium
CCCTTTCCAAAGAACAGAAGCAAAAACGGAAACTCGCGAGAAATACCCGCAAGAAAAAATAACTCTACCCGCCGCAGGCATGGCGCCAATAGCCCGGATGCCATGCCTGCCCTGGCCTGCCCCACAGTTCCAGGCCTTCAACCGGTGCACATGCCCGGTACAAACCGTATCTTGCCATCTCCGGGACAGTCTTCCCCCTATCCGTTAGCGTTACCATGACAACGACAGCTCAATCTTCTGCCAATCCACCCACACCTGATGGCCCCTCTTGCCTCTCCCCTCCGGTTTCTGCCTCCCAAAAGACACTGCCCACCATCAAACCCGATGCCAATTACCCCAAAAAAGGCGATTACTTCTGCGCTAACCACCCCCACCGACACATGCACGCGCTGTGCTCGCGCTGCGGGAAATATCTCTGCCGCAACTGTGGGCTGCCAATTCATGGTCTCAACTTCTGCGAACCATGCCTCGAAGACGTCGACCTGCTAACACTGCGCAAAGAAGAAGCTGCCATCCTGCTCAATGCCACACGGCAAACAAACAGCAAGGAAGAGGCCGCACCCAGTGCACCACAAACCCTGCGCGAACTCCCCCAGGCTCTGAAAAACATGGCCTTTAATGGCCCGATCTTCTTTACGATCGCTGCCAAAACGCCTTTTTGGCTCTCCTTCATACTGGCCTTCCTTGCCGTTGCCCCCAATACGCTGGTTATCGTACTCAATAAATCCGCACAGCAAATACTCGATACACTTACACAGCAAATCCAATCCGACCCACAACTCATCCAATATGCCGAATGGGTCCAATCTCACAGCACGGGCATCCTCGTCATGACTGCCCTCACGGCGGCTGCCATACAAGTGCTTGTCCTTGACCTGCTCTACCATCTGAGCATTCGCATCTTTACAAAGACGCAACTCTCCTTTCGCGAGAGCTCAAGCCTGCTCCACTTTTGCCTCACGCCACTCATTTTTGCCGCTATTGGTACATACTTCGACATACCTATCCTGCAATTCCTCGCACTTGGGCTGATGATCATACAAACCACCACCGCCACGAGAATTGCGACGAAATGCACCCTCCTCCAGGGGCTGCTCGCGATGATCGTGTTCATCGTATTCATCAACTTGCTGGGCACGCTTGGAATTGTCAGTTAGCGACATCGGTAACAAGGGTTGTACGCGTAATCCTCTGCGCTGCCACAAGGTGCGCAGGCGTATCTGGCCGCCGCCAGATAGCCTGCGCCGCGCTCGTATTCGCCCAGGCGAATAGAGCGCGGCATCATAAAAGAAAGGCATGCAAAGCTTTCACTCAAAGAAACCAAAGACCCTTTGCGAAAGCCACGCTTAGCTCTATACTTCCGGCATGGCCGAAGCGGCTTCGCCAGCCAAAACACCCGCCTTAACGCATGAGCCCAGCCATGTTGAAACGCCTCTACAAACCCGCCATCGTCCTGTATTTCCTCATCCTCTATGCCATCATTGCTTCCTACATTTATCATGCCAATCTGCATGTTTCGCTGCGCTTTAATGTCGCCGCGACAGAACAGCTGTCTGCCCGGCACCCCAACCTCATCGCCTTTTGGGCCTACGAAGATGACCGCAACTACGATTTCAGCGGGTGGCTTGTCGAGGCTGACGTTCAGGATTCCAAAGGCACCATCGTTGGCCAGCAAAAGGTCATCCTGCCACAGGACGGGCATACGATCCTGCGCATGCCAATTCATCCCGCCCCTTCGCCCGGCGAAATGCAGGCACAAATCAGGCTGTCAGACCCAAAGGGCAAATTACGAAAGCAGGCAACGCTTCGTTTTATCAGTGCCCAAACGCCCTTTTGCCCCCTTGGCGAACCGTCTCCCCTCGACATTGAACTGCCGGGCGCGCTGCTCCTGGAAACATCGGGCGACGTCCTGCTGTCGTTTGGCACCAGCGAGCCTTATGTTGGCCCCGTCCACACGGACATCACCTATGGCCGGGTACTTTTGCCCAGTGCACTCCACACCAACCCCGTTGGCTTGCTGCGCCTTCCCCTGACCCTCGAATCCCCTGCCGACATCGGATTCATCGCCGGCGACACCATCGTCTACAGCACCTTCATTCCAAACGAACGCGCGCTCAATCTCGTCGCCACCCCTCCGCTTCTGACACCCCAAAACCCACTCAATCTGCGCATCCAAACCATCGCTGGCGAGAATAACGTCACCATCGACATCTTCGACCAAACCGCCTGGATTGGACGAAGCAGAGTTCGAACCGACAGCCACACCCCCATCGCCTTTGCCCCCGACATTGCCTTCGACCCAACACCGCAGATCATGCGCCTCCAGTCATGTCTCCTCTCGTGGGAGTGCCGCCAAAGTGCTCACCAAACCGCCATCATCGTCTCACAAGAGCCCATGCCGCTCTCTGAGCAGGCACAATTCGCCCTCCAGCAGGCGCTCATCCTCTGTCCCAAAGCCCCCTACGCCAAACGCCTCACCCACCTCCAGCAGGCCCTCGCCACCTCCCCCTTCTCCGACCCCGATCTCGCCCTCATCCGCGACTACGCCCTCGCCAAGCTTTCAGCCGCATACACCCCCCAGACAACCGTCCGCGTCCGCACCGAAGACATCGACAAAGCCAACCTGCAAGCAGCCAAAGACAGCCACAAAACATTGGCAAATTACCTCTTTGCCGGCATCATCTTCATCGGCATCCTCATCTTCGGGCTCATCGTCCTCCGACAGCGCCCCCGGCCCGTTTACTTCGATGAAGACGACGAACTTGCGTTCGACCAAAGCAAAAAAACCGAAAAACTTCACGCCTTCGTCAATCTCGCCATTCTCATCCTCGTCTTTATCGCCACGGTTGCCGGCATCTTCTTTCTGCTGCAAATTCTCTAGATAGCTTTGGCCGGCCTATTGCAAGCAATACGGCCGCCCGCGCAGCTATGCCTGACGGCATACGCCGCGCCTTTATGCATTTTTTCGTGGGGGAACTGCTCCCCCTTTAGGGGACGCCAGCGAAGCTGCCAGGGGGTTCCCACACCCCCTGCGATACTTCGTATCGCTCGTGAAGAAAACAGGGAGTCCACCATGATGCAAGAAAATGTGACCACATCCCCTGGCCAGGACATGCCACCCTCATCCGAGGGCAAGCGAACCAGCATAAAGTTAGTTATGCTCATCGTTGGTGTGATCAGTTTCATGGTGTTCCTGATTTTCAGTATTACCAAGCCACCGTATCTGGTTTACGACGATGCCTACGAGGGCAAATGGTACGAAGTGAGGGAGCCTATTGACGGCCGTAACGTATTTTCCGTGTTCAGCGTCAAAGACGGTCAATTGTTCAGAAGCTACGGCGACGAGTACACGATTCAAAACGGCAAACTGTACAAAGTGGATGGTACCGACGGCGAATGGGTGTACACAGCGATGGAACCGTACAAGGGTGAATTGTATAAGGTGCGCGGGCCTTTCCAGGATGGTCGGGCGTCCACCTACACAGTGGTGGACGGTGAATTGTTCAAGATAAAGGAAACGGATGACGACGAGCTGTATACTGTCCGGGACGGCGAATTGTACAAAGTACATGACACCGGCAGCGAGAGGGTGTTCACAATACAAGACGGCGAATGGTATGAAGTACGTGTTAGCAGCGATCACGGAGAGTTGTATTGGTATGACGGAAAATACTATGAGGTACGTACCATCAGCGATGATGTCATCGCCGAATACCGAAGAAATGACGACAATGCCATCGCCAGAGCCATCGCCAAAGCCCGGGAAAATGGATGGCAGGATATTCCACAAAAAGTTTACTGGATCATTGCCATAATGCTTGTCATCAGCGCTGCTTTCCTGGGGGTTGGGGGGGGGAGACACCGTCAAAAGACTGACACTTTATCGCTTTGCCTCACCATTTCAGGCATCATCGGGCTCTTTGTCACGCTGGCATTGGTCGTGAGTTTCTTAGTCGAAATATTTCCTGGATACTATCCACGCGTCCTGGAGCCTCCTGTCTTATACTTAGTCCTGAGCTTGTTCCTTCTCTTCAGCGGAGGATCATTCTGGCTCGCACATCGCCATAACAGTCAGATCATCGCTTTTTTCGCACTTATTGGCACCTATTTCTCCATTTCTTTCTTCGGAAACAGTCGTGAACTTCTATTCATCACTGATGAGACGGAATACGTCGTTCTCCTCGTCTTTTTGAATCTTTTTGCGCTGGCGTTTTCGTATTCCAGAAAATGGCGCTTCCTCCTGGCCTTCAGCTACATATTAAATCTGGCAATGGCGGGTTTGCATGCCATTGATGACCTCATTTCCGGGCTTGCCCATACTACTGCTTATCCATTTGCCCCCTATCTCTTTCTCATAGCGCTCACCTCGCCTCTGTGGTTTTTGCTATTGCCAAAGTTGATGAGGGGAGAATTGCAGGCACAAAATCAAAGGATGACTGAACAAAGCAAAACAGCCGAGTCCACCATCGGTTCACCTGAGGCGCCACCGCCAGCGTCACCGACAGGGAACAGTGATAAGGACAAATGATGATTCGCCCTTACCGCGCTGGTTCATGTAACCGTCCTGGGAAGGTTAAAACCTGATTCTCTGGACTTCGCGTTTTGGATCGCTGACATCGTTCACTTTGATGCCGTCGCGGGAGAATGTGTAATACCATTTCTAAGTCAATGCTGGAATTGAAATCCATGGCCTTGCATCATCCATGATGCTTCGACATATCATAACATTCTTTGATTGACTTGAAAATAGCATTAGCTCGCACAGAGGCACGGAGTTCACAGAAGGAACAACTCTGTGCTCTCTGTCACTCTGTGAGATATTTCTTTAG
>WQTY01000216.1 GCA_009786045.1 Pseudomonadota bacterium
CTGTCTTGAGGCATTTGTGGATGCTCTGGGCGAGGTCCTTGAGCATTTATGAGTGGGGGCGAGCTATTTGTGCTTTGCACAAATACGCTCACCCGCGTGGCTATCTCCCTGCGGTCGATACGCCCCACCTAAATGCTGCGTACAGATGTCACCACCGGCAAAGAGAGGTACATGTTTCGTGTATATGACTTACCTCCTTTTGCCCTTTTTGCCCTTTTGAGTTCCTCGTTTGTCTTTAGGAGGTGGCACTTTGTCTGGATCAAGACCGTTGTCTATGAACCACTGCAGACGTTCTTGACTGTCTGCGAGGATGCGGCCACTGGCATAGTAGCCAGTATAAACATCTCCGAATTCTTCGGCAGGACTTCTGAACTGACAGATGCTGTAACGTATTCTAGTACGAGCAGATTGGTTATAAGAAAACCAGCTTTCTCCTTCGTAACTTTCGTGAATGTGTATACCTTGTGTAACCTCGATCATATCTTCCCATGTTTCCCAAGGTCTTGCCAGTGAGTGGGCTTTAAGACAGCGTTCGTATACTTTTGTGTTGTCCACTAAATCTCGAAGCCCTTCTTCCGGCATAGCCTTGATTTCAGAAGCATTGCAGGCATCTCTTGCCTCGATAACAAATTTCTTGTTTTTTGGCACCCAAACACCTTGATCTCGTTCGATTCCGCCCAAAATGACAAGTTTCATCGCTTCTTTGATAAATTCCAGATACTGCGGTTCTGGCTGTTCGGGGCAATTATTGATGATGGTTTCGACGATGATTTCGGTATCTTTTTGTGGATCGTATTCGTTCCATCCGGAAAACTCCCTGAATCCTATTTTATGCCCAATGACTTTTCCATTTTTGTCTAAGATGGGCAGACCCTTTTTTTGGCTTGAATACGTTTTCTCTTTGCCATCGACGAGCTGAGAAACCCCGCGCATGAGGCTTTTTTCGAGGTTGTCAAAGATATCCAGGAGATCTATCGCAATCAGTGTCTTAATATCGCCTTGATGGCGTTCCATAAATGGTCTCCTTTGGTGTGCATGTCGTTTGTTGCTGCAACAACATCGTGCTATTCATCGCGCGTGATTCTTGCATATGTCATCGACCATAAGAAGCTTCTGAAGTTTGCCGTAGTTGGAGGGATAAGCATCGTAACCATAGCTTTCGGTGTCTGTGTCATCTGAATACTCGACAACCAACTTCCAGCAGGCGCCAACCATGAAGCCTTTACTGTTCTCATAGGTCTCACGCCAACGCCTGGTTCCGAGTGCTTCGAAATCGGCCAGCCATTGTCTGGCTTCGGCAGGATCGTATTCTGCTAAAACACAGCTCACTATCCCAAAAGGGTTCGCGCTTATCCATCTATTCCACAAGGTCGCTCCACTGTCTGTGAATTCGATGTAATGAACGGGCGGGTAACCATCTCTGTAAGCGCCGTCGATACAGATGCCCACTTCGAACAGCACGCTAACAATGTGTCTGGGTTCCTCATTGCCCGTTTTTTTTGCAGGTAGTGGTTTTTTCTTCGCAGTGGGTGGCTTGGTTGTGACAGTGCGTTCGTTTTCCGCCAAAGTGTCTGTCTGCTCATCAGCCCAGGCACCGCTGAAGGGGATCAGCGCCAGCAGCAGGGCAGGAACATATGCGCTTTTCATATGATCTCCGTATCGTCTGATTTATCTGCGAAAAGTGCCAATACCATTTCCGGTTCAAGCATGGACTCACCTTTTTCAACCAGATAGTTCGTAAGCGAAGTATTGGAAACAAGCCAAACCACAGCTATTGTTTGCTATGAAATGCTTCCTCTCTATCCATATTTGTTGCCAGGGGGGCGTTGTGTGGCGCGAACGCCCCCCTTGGCGAGCCCCCCGCGCGCCTTTGCCTCGTCGAGACGACATCCATGTCGTCGCTCCGAGGCGCCCCGGCATCCGTGCCGGGGACGCTGGCATCATGGCTGGCCTTCGGTGCAGAGAAGGCGCTTTGGCAACAATCTGAAGCAACTTGCCATAGGTGGAACAACGAGGCAATAAGTATTGACTTAAAATATAAAGCGTTTTCAGCTTAAGTGATTACATTATCAGACGGCGAATCCTCTGTATGCATGGCGAAACCTGTTGTCACAAGCCATAACACTTTGCCACTCTATCCACAAGCAATGCGCAGCATTGCAGGGGGTGTGGGGGAACTGGTTCCCCCACAAAAAACTCAAAGGCATCGGCATGCCGGGCATTGTTTTGGATCGTGTGCGTTGGCTTTGCAGTAATTTCGCCCGAAGAGGATCAGCTGCAAGTGGCGTTTTGTCCATTGTTCGGGCGGGAAGAGCGCGCAGAGGTCGCGTTCGACACCCAGGGGGGTGGTGTGGGCTGACCATTGCCAGCGTTTCGAGAGCCGCAGGATGTGCGTGTCGACGGGGAAGGCAGGCTCATTAAAGACGTGTGACAGGATGACGTTGGCGGTTTTTCGTCCGACCCCCGGCAGGGCTTCGAGCTGCGCGCGTTCTCTGGGCACTTGCCCGTGGTAGTCGCACACGAGTGTTTGGGCCAGGGCCAGAATGGCCTGTGACTTTCGATGGTGCAGTCCGCATGGACGGATGATCTCGCTTAAGGACGATTCACCCAAATCGATGATGGCCTGTGGGGTTTGGCCGTGTTCCCAGAGTTTTGGCGTAATCTCATTGACGCGTTTATCCGTGCACTGAGCCGACAGAACGACGGCGACGAGCATGGTGAAGGCGTTGGAAAAGTCGAGCGGAACCTGGGGGTTCGGGTAATAGGCATCAAGGATGGCACAGATGTCATCAAAGTGCGCCGGTAAAACAGTCATGACTCAGGTCTCGTCCGAATCGGATTGATCAAATCGCAGGATATGAACATCCGCCAAAGGGGGGGACTCATCCGTGCCGCCGTCTTTGGTGTTGTTCATGTAGGCGGATTGGATGGCTTCGATGAGGGGAATTGTCGAGGTTTTGTAAATGGCGGAGATGGCCAGGGCATCGTATTGTCGGCTGAGTTCGAGGGTCTCCTGGGGGGAGATGAGGTCGCATTTGTTAAGGATGCGCAACATAGGCTTGTCACCCAGATTGAGCTGTTTGAGGATAGCTTCGACGGCGGTAATCTGTGAATGTACTTGTGGATTTGAGGCATCGATAACATGAAGCAGGAGATCGGCATCCTGCAGTTCTTCGAGTGTGGCCTTGAAGGCAGCGACCAGATCTTTGGGGAGATCGCGAATGAAGCCGACGGTATCCGTGAGGATGACTTCCTGCAGTCGTGGGAACCTGAGCTTTCGGCTCGTGGTGTCGAGGGTGGCAAAGAGCAGGTTCTCGGCATAGACGTCTGCTTTGGTCAGGGCGTTGAGCAGGGTGGACTTGCCGGCGTTGGTGTAGCCGACGAAGCTGAAGATGGGGATTTGGTTGGTGTTACGCCGCTTTCGCAGGATCTGGCGGTGATTTTCGCGCTCCTTGAGGGCAGCTTCGAGCGCCTGCATGCGTTCCCGGGCTTTTCGCCGGTTGACTTCGAGTTTGGTTTCGCCCGGGCCCCGGCCGCCGACGCCACCCATAAGCCGGCTCATGGCGGTGTCTTTGTCGACAAGTTTTGGCAGATTATAGCGCAGCTGAGCAAGTTCGACCTGGAGCTTGCCGTCGATAGACTGGGCGCGCTGGGCGAAAATGTCGAGGATGAGCTGGGTTCTGTCGAGCATTTTGCGCGGCAGGATACGAGAAATGGCACGTGTCTGGGTGGGGGTAAGCTCGCGATCAAAGACGACGAATTCGGCTTCCTCATCAAGTGCGTAAAGTTCGATTTGCTGAAGTTTGCCGGAGCCGACGAGCGTTTTGGGATCGGGTTTTGAGCGTTTTTGCTCGACGATTCGCACGACATCAAGTTGCGCCGTTCGACACAATTCGATCATTTCATCAAGGCGTTCTCTGGCATCGGATTCGCCCGTATCGAGGTGCACCAGGATGGCAGCGGGCGCCTGGTTTGTCGTCGTTTTCTGGGTCGTGCGCCGCAGTTCACTCTCCAGGGCATGAAGCTGTTCATCGACATTTTGCGGGAGATCTTCGAGGGTGTTGACGAGGTTTCGTGCCACCTCATGGCCCTTGGGTGAGGGGATGATGTGGGCGAATTCGGCCCTGCCCGGTGCGCCGATAACCGTTGCCTCAAGGCTGAGGGCGTAGTCGAGGCGGAGCTTGGAGAGATCGGTGATTTCGTCCATCGTCAGGAGCGAGGGTGTGGCCGAACCGTCGGGGGAAATGGCTGTTACCACAAGTCGTACCCCCCGCAGTCTTCCAAGGCCCGCACGACTTCTGCCAATGTCTGGCAGATAAATGCGATCCGAAGTTCCCAGCATGATGCACTCGACGTGTCCGTTTCGATTTATCAGGAGCCCAATCTTTTGGTGCAGCTGGCTTGAGAGGCTCGTCATCTGATGGGCCAATTCGCGTGTGATGAGCAGCCTGGTGGGAATTTTGGCCAGTCCCAGCGTTTTGAGGGCGTGAATTTCGCGGGCGCTGAGCCCCTGGGTGTTGCCGATAAGTGGCGTTGTCATAGGTTTTACCGATTAGGAAATAGTGGGGATAAAGTAGGGGCGACCGTCCCGGTCGCCCGGTCGATAACAGGTTTCCCCGAGCGGGGCGTTGCGGGGCCGGCGATTGAGGCCCCGCTATGGGGGTAGCCGCGTATCGGCCGTAGGGGCGGATGGCAATCCGCCCGCTTACGTGCCGAAAGCGGCGCAGGGGGCGGCCGCCCCCACCAATCTTTCAATTTGTCATGGCTTGCCATTTTGCGACAGGG
>WQTY01000217.1 GCA_009786045.1 Pseudomonadota bacterium
GTCTGCCATGGCTCAGCGCGGCCATGGACGCAAGGAGCCGCCGATAGAGTACGACGTCACTGGATTTGTGGCTGGCCCATTTCGAAAAAGTCCGGCCGATATCTTTCACTTTTTTGTCGGAGAAGTGTTCGGCCAGCCAGCGAAACTCCTGTGCGTGTGCCTGAATCTGCGCTTCGGCATTGACACGAAACTCTGCATCAATATCGCGAACGCATCCGTCGTACGAATGCAATCGGGACAGAAATGTCGAGGCTGGGAACACCCGGCGCAAAGAGGTTTCGATGATGGTCGCAGCAATGAGTCGGTGCTGTTCGATGGCAATGAGCTGAATCGTCTGCGCCGCACACAGCCATGCCCGTCTTTGCGCAGCCAGATCCGGCCGCATGCTGCTTCCCCAATGCGTTTCGTGCCAGGCCTCAAGCCTGTCGACAAAGTCAAGACTTGCAGCATCGATCGACTCGGCATCGCGGCTCTTCAGCGCGAGGAACAGGGCGCGCAGCGCACGCTCCACGGCATCAGCACTGCGCACGTCAGCCCCCGGCACCCCGGGCACGGCTTCGCACCTGAGGGATGAAGCAGCGAACCCTGTTCCCGAAAAGTCCTCACCCAATCGCGGCAAACGCGTTGCCAGCTTTGGGTGAAACCTGGATCCGGGAAGAACGGACGACATCTCAAAGGCGATACGCGCGACGAGGGTGACGTCATCGGCGCTGTCGTAAAGCGGCATCTCACAAACCCAAATTCTTCCTCCGCCCGACCAGTAGCGCAGAAGCGATCGTGATGTCTCGCGCCATTTCCTTGCCGAAACAGGGTCACAGCTATCGATGGCATGTCGTTCAATAAGGGGCATGACGCTCGCCAGCACGGAAATCTTGTCCTCAAGCGAGAGCTGCACTTCGACGGGCTCAAAAAGCTGCTCAAACTGCCTGTCGATGACATCGGTTTCACACACCCTTTCGGCCGCCGTCACGAAGATTCCAAGGAAATCGGCCAGTTGTCTGGACAAGGATGAGTTTGCCGATTGTGCCAGACGGCCATGCGTCTGGGCTGTCGCTTCTAAGTGCATGACTGAAAAGCGCATGGCCTGAGAAGAAGCCGATTTGGGCTTCTCCCCCCTGCGCGCAGATTCGGCCACAATACGAAAGTCGAGCATTGCCGCAAATCCCGCTACCAGTTCAAGCACCATCTCCTCACGCATGCCTTCGGGAGGCATGCTGCCCATCCATCTCATCCATCCGCGCCGCGCATAACCAAAAGGCAACATATCAGATTCATCCCCGCTTCCTGCCTCAGGCGCGTATTTTTGGGCCAAATCACCGGCGCCACAATACGAAAATGCGCCCTGACACATCCGTGCCGTGCGCACATCCGACTGCCACGCCCCCGGCGGGCAACCCTCTGCCGGGCTCTCAAACTTTGGCACCTCAGGGCCGCCCACGAGTGCAAAGCCATCCATGTCGCCCATGTGCGCAAAGGCATCAATCCCCGCGCAAACACGAAAAAGCCGTCCACAAGCCTGCCTCAATGCCACAGAGCTCGACGCATCTACCGCCTCGCAGGCTGACTCTGCCTGCACAAAATCATCGACAAACAGCTCAGCCTCCAACCGCCACCTGACTTCGCACGGCTCCTCTTTTGCCGGCAGCGCCCCCGCCCCTGCCTTCAGATCCTGTGCCTCTGCGCACGCGCTTCCCAAAACGCCGGCCAAAAACAAACAGCCGGCACCCACAACGCCCCGAAGGATACGCTCGACCCAATGCTGAAAAAAATCCATGCCCTTTCCCAATAAGCCATCTCGAACACACACCACAGCACCTGCCCCCGGCACCCATTCTCACCCAAAAGCACGCCAAGCACAACGCTCAGAACTCTGTCTGCACCAATTTTCACGCATTTTGTTGTGCTTGATGATGAAAATGCTTTAATTTACATTAGGGTAAATTTACTTTTTTGAAAATAATAACCCCATCTGACCGACAATGCATGACGCGAAACAGACGGCATGCAGGTAAAAATCATAAAAGGTGGTTCATGCAACACGAGACGATACGCACCAGACCTGCAAGTGATACACAAGGCCTTGGATCCACACACATTATCCAAAAAGACTCGCCAAAACCCAACGAGGATGCCATCGCGCATGCCGACACCCTTCCTGCCAATGCTGCCAACGACTGGCACGAAACAAGCCAGCTTCTTCCCATCGTCCAAAATACGCCGTCACCCTTGCCAACGTTTTCGTTCCGCTCCAGCGACATTGAACGCGCCGTCCTCGCCCTGACATCCATCCCCACCGTCGAGACGATTCCCATCCCACAGAGCAGCGAAAAACAAGACGTGATTCCCGATCAGGCGATCCCCAACCCCGGCCACAACGCTGACGACAACACGCCTCCCCCGATGCCGGCGACACGAAAAGTCCCCCAAAAAGAGATAGCACAAATCGCTGCATCCAGCGCAAACGCTCCCTCCTCCAACGCCAATACCGCTCTGCCTCCCACAAACCCACCTCAAGTCGACGCCCCGTACTCAGACATGCAGACACTGATACGCCTTTCTCCCTCAGCCCAGGTCTTCGAGCCCAAGACGCTGGCTTTGCCCGGCGAAATTCTGCCCATGCCCTGCCAAAGTGACGCACGCTCCGGCGCCGACACCAACGTCTCCGCAACAAAAGTGCGCGAGCACCCCAACAGCGCCCTGCCCAATAATACCGGCATCTCCGGCTGCCATACGTTCGTGCTCGATCAGCACATCCTTGCCCTGCCACAGGATCCCGACGACGCCGGCAGCAACAAGTGCGTGCATGTTCAACAACGCACGGCCCCGCAAAACGACTCACGCGGGCTTGACATGGGATACATCATTGCCCATCGCTACGAAATCATCGATGAAATTGCACGCGGCGGCTTCGGCATCGTCTACCGCGCCAGACAAATCGGCGTCGATCGCATCATCGCCCTTAAACGCCTGCACTCGCAGGAAGACCCTTCGGTCGTCGAGCGCTTCCTCCGCGAAGCCACCATCATCAAAGATCTCATCCACCCCAATACCATCCAGCTCATCGACGCAGGCACCGACAACGACAACCACCTCTACATCGTCATGGAATACATCGAAGGCCACTGCCTGCGAGAACTTCTCGAAAGCAACAATGGTCTGGCCCTCCCGCGAGCCGTCCATATCACCGCACAAATCCTCAAAAGCGTCAACGAAGCTCACCAGCGAGGCATCATCCACCGCGATCTCAAACCCAATAACATCCTCATTCGAAAAGTCATCGGCGAAAACGATTTTATCAAAGTACTCGACTTTGGCATCGCAAAAGCCATGCACTGCAACGACGAGCGGCTCACTGTCATAGGCACCATCCTGGGTACCCCACAATACATGGCCCCGGAACTCTTCCTGGGTCACCCGGCAGGCCCTTACGTCGATGTCTACGCCATCGCACTCATGCTTGGTCATATGGTGACAGGCAGCCCTCTTGTGCCTTCCTCAACCGTCGAAGCCTTCAAAATGCACGCATCGCCAGATCCCATACCGCTGCCCGCATGGCTGGAACAATCCCCGCTTGGCCCCATTCTCCAAAAAGGCCTCGAAAAAGACTACCGAAAGCGCTACCAAAACGCCCAGGAAATGCTCGCCGACATCAAAAAACTTCAAAAAGCCATCGCCGCACAACCCAACTTCTACACCCTGAAAAGCGAAAGCACCTCTGCCAACGAAAAACACAAAACTCGGCGCACGCGAATCCTGAAAATTTTGATCATCGCACTCCTGATCCTCATCAACCTCGTGCTTATCTACTTCCTCTTCTGATTCGGAGAAGCCCATTTCCTCAAAATGCCATCACGGGCTTCATGCTATTTGCACACGCCTTCCGAACAAAGCCTGTCACCACAGCTTTCGACTCTATATATCGGACAAAATTGGTATGGACACATGAAACACCGCCAGGTCTCATTGCCTGAGGCACATCTTCTCGTGCCAACCTCAGCTTCCGAGCAGGGTGTCACCATATACTGGCATTTGAGTCTGCACTGCTTCTCCCTGCACTCGTATTGAGAACCCGCACAATTCACAGCTGAACCCCACTTGGGGCAGCCCGTCCCTGCATCGGCAACACACGTCACGACCCTTTCACCCTCACATTGTGTTTCGCCTATCGTACAAACTGCACCCGCGCAAGGCGGCCGGCATTCGCCCATTGAGCAAACCTCGGATGACGCACATGTCCTGGACACATACCAATCCGTGCACCCGTTCGACCCCAACCTGCATGCCATCACTCTGTTGCCATCACACGACGTTTCGCCGGCCAGGCATTTATCTGTACAGGTGCTTTCGCAATAACCGCCAGCACAGCGATCAGAGCAGTATTCACTGACGTTCCATTGATTACACCCCGTAGCATAGTCATGACGACAGTACATGGCGTAGTTGCCATCACAGGTTCTCTGGGACAAGGAACACGCATCGTCACAAGAATACGCCTCAACACATGTTCCCCCCGAACAATAATACCCTGGCGGACAATACGTTTTGGAGCCCCACATCTGGCATCCCGATGCATTGGTCTCACAACTGACGACAGCGCCATCCTGACACGACTTTGAGCCCACCGCACATACCACACTGCAAGACGGCTGACAGACACCATCGGCACAAGCAGTGCCCGTCGAACAGGCACTGGGCACACCCCACGCCGTACACCCATCCCCAGAATCCTCACACCTCGACACCCCGCCCCCACGGCACGAAGCTGTTCCAA
>WQTY01000218.1 GCA_009786045.1 Pseudomonadota bacterium
CAAGCCGTGATCGAAGCTGCCTACAACGGTTTTCGTGAAGCTGTTAAGCGTATCGACATGCGCCGGCACCACGGCACGCATCCCAGGCATGGGGCTGTCGACGTTTGCCCGTTTGTGCCGCAATGGGGACTGACGCGTTCAGAATGCGCCCAGTACGCCAGCGCGCTGGCCAGGCGTGTCGGCGAATTCCTCCGCATTCCAGTCTATCTCTACGAGGATTCAGCGCAATCCGAAGCGCGTCGGCATTTGTCACAGCTGCGTGCTGGTGAGTACGAGGGAATCGCCCAAAAACTCGCCCTCCTCGTGCCTGATTATGGGCCTCAAACGATCGATGACCACGTCAGGCGTACGGGTATCAGCGTCATCGGGGCGAGAGATACGCTTATTGCCTACAACATCCACCTGCGATCCAACGATATTCAGACTGCCGGGCGCATCGCCGCCGACCTGCGTACCAGCGGCCGCATCCTCAAAGATGCGCATGGCAAACCGCTGTTTTATGATCCCAGCCGGCGCCACATGCCATGCCCCTATTGTGAAACCCTTTGCGACAGCACCGAAGCCCTCCAGGCACACTGCCTCCTGCAGCATAACTTCGACTGGGCAGGCTACCAGCAGGAAATCGCCGAATTTGAAAGACTTCCTCTGGGCACGATCCGCGTCAGGCGCCCCGGCGCCCTGCGCGCCTGCAAAGCCATCGCCTGGCACGCCCCAAGCTATGGCTGTGTCCAAATCTCGACCAATCTCGTGCACCCGGACATCACCCCGCCACATGTCGCTTACCAGACCTGCCAGCGCATTGCCGAACACTATGGCATCGAAGTCGATGGCTCCGAAATCATCGGGCGAATCCCCCTGCGCTTCCTCATCGAAGCAGGTCTCCATGCGCCTGGCCCAACCACACAGTCTCCCCCCTCCACACCCGACACTATCACTGCTGCCATCCGCACCCTTGGCCTCGAAACCAAAGCGCCCTTCTCATACAAAGAAAAAGTCCTGGATCTTTCTGAGCTTATCCCATCCTGATTCACCTTGCCAAAAACGCGCAATCAGTGCGACAATGCTTGGGCTGCGCACTCGGCCACACACCATCCATTGCCTCGTACCCAGATTCCGCCATGAAACACCAAACACCTCGCCATACCACCGTCATTCTCCTGCTTCTCATCATGTTATCTGCCTGCAGCCCCAAAAACACCGACGAACTGATCCCCATCGAAGACATCCCCATCAGCACGCCACCCGAGTATATGCCACAGCCTCGCCCCGATGCCCGCTACGACAGTGATGACACCTGGCGCGTCGCCCCTGAACGTATCTTCAACGCTCCCGTACCTCTGGGCGCCGAAGATCTCGGATGCAACGAACTCGGATGCAGAATCGCAACCACCATGTCCGAGCAAGACGTTCGAAACTTTCTCGAAAAATACTTTCCCTATCAGATCATCGTACATTATCCACCCGTGAACCTCTTCCACGTTTTGCCCACTATCAGGCCAGAGTACGAAGACGGAGGCATCTTTCCCACACTCAACCCAAACATCACCCGCCCTCTGCCCGGCATGGAAATCGATGTTCGCGTCTCATGGATACCCTCAAGGGCACGCTTTGAATGGCAATACCGGGATCCCAACTTTGTCGAGCCCAGTTTCGAAATTCAGGAACAAAACCGTGTCGAAGAAAATTTTGAACGTCCGCCACGCGGTCGCCGACCTGACGATGAAAACCCCGGGCGTCCACCACGCGACCGCCAATATGGCAACGCCCCCCCTGAGCGCCAGCCTTCCGACCGCCAGCCAATGCCACCTCTTCATGAATAATTTCCAGGCAATTGCCCAACAAAGTGCCAACGTGACTTGACACACTGGCATAACTCTCTATAGTCTCGTGTGGTTCTAATCATGGCAGGAGCCCCAAATGTGGGTATCTGACCTCTTTATCACAGTGGAGATGAATCATGACGATCGACAAAATACACAGCCACGATGACAAACACAGCGATGACAGTCAGGCTTCATGCCAAAAAGATGACAAAGGCAAGTGTAAAGACAAGCATCATGGCCGCAAAAAACACGGCAAATGCCATTGCAACCGCGACAAACACTCTGTCACGAAGACGTTGCTCCTGGCGGCAGGTGCTTCCGTTGTCTCAACGATCGTCTCCATTTGCATCAAAAAGCTGTTCCGCCAATAAACGGCTATGCCGTTTCCTGGCACCATCCATGCTGGACTCGTCCATACGAATTCTGCGACCTTTTCCCTATCGGCTTCATGGCTTTTCCAAGCAACATCTATAGCCAGGCCGTATGTTGTTATTCCGGGCCTGACCGCCCGGCGCTTTTCTCTGTTGGGTGCTGCCCACATCATCAGGAGTATATACCATGAAAAAGTGTTTCCTCATTGCCTCATGCCTCGCACTCTTCATCTCGGTTCAGGCCTACGCCAATGATGGCGTCGTCGAAGTTAAAAATTGTGCCTCAATAGAAGGCTGCAAATGCAAAGACGGTAGCGACTGCAAATGTACCGACTGCAAGTGCAAAAAAGGCGCCGACTGCAAATGCGAAGGCTGCGACTGCAAGGGCAACTGCGGTGAGTGCAAATGCAAAGGCAGTGGATGCAAGGGCAAAGCCGGCAAATGCGACTGTAAAAACGGTGGCGACTGCAAATGCGGCGACTGCAAGTGCAAAGCAGGTGGCTGCAAAGCAGGTGGCTGCAAAGCAGGTGGCTGCAAAGCAGGCAAAACCTGCAATAAGTAGTTTTCCCCAATATACCTGATGTTCTGCTATGGCTCGCGTGCGAACGCGGGCTTTTTTGCTTAGTCCTGTATTTGTCCGTTACGTGTCCTATGCCTCGGAACAGCAAACACAAGCAAATTGTTTGCAATGCAAGGTATGCGGGCATAAACGATATGCTTCGCCACTCTACCCACAAGCGATACGCAAACCCCTCCGTCGACTTCGTCGCCACCTCCCTGAAAGGGGAGGCACGCAGGGGTGTGGTGGAACGAGTTCCCCCACATAATAAACTCTAAAAATCTCCTCTGGCATACTGCCCGCCTCGATAAGTTACCCACCCCCTGAGCTCCATTTCCAAAAGCGAGCCCTGAAAAGCAGCCAAGTCATCACATTGTGATACTTGCCAAAGTGCTTCCCTCGACATGGATCCCCTGGCGAGCGCGCGCAGAATCCGGCATTCGAGCGCTGGTGGGACAGCGCCATCTTCTTGGGAAATATCGGTTTTGTGCCCATTCACGTTTTCCTCATTCGCTTCGGGCATTTTGGGCTTACGATGGCGTTTCCTTTCGCGCGTCACCGTAAGCGGCAAGGCTGGTGCATATCCCTCCCCCAAAATATCGAAATCTGACATGGCACTCACGAGCCTGGCCTTTCCTGCTTTCACCAGATCTATCCCACCCTCGCAGAGGGAATCAAATCCGGGCATGGCAACGGCAAAAACAGGGCGCCCCAACCGATGCGCCGCTCTGGCAGTATACAAGGCACCGCTTTTCTGGCGGCACTGCACCACACACGTTGCCAGACTCAATCCTGCCATCAATTCGTTGCGCGTAGGGAAGTAGCATTTTTGCGGGCTCGTCCCCATCGGATATTGACTCACCACAACGCCATGGCTCCAGGCATAGCGAAAAATATCTGCATTCTCCTTTGGATAAATGGCATCCGCCCCTGTTGCTGTTACGACGACCGTAGGCTGTGACATGGCCACCGCCGCACGATGTGCCAATGCATCGATCCCTAGCGCCCCGCCGCTCGTGATCATAAAACCTCGCGCAATGAGCCCCTCGGCAACAACTGCCGCTGCCATAATGCCTTGCTCGTGCACTTCCCGGCTCCCAACGATCGCCACCTGAGCACGTTTTAACAACTGCCCATCCCCCCGTATGGCCAGAACGGGCATTCTCGAAGACAAAGCTGCAAGCCGCACCGGATATGCCGCAGTCCCCCTGAAAATGAGCTCAATGCCTTTCATGGCGTAGGTTTCGATCAGCTGCGCCCCCTCCTGGATGGCTTTGCTCACCGCTACCCCCTGGGCAGCCGCACATGCGCCAAGCGTTGCCTCCAAAAACTCGCCCTCCTGTGTCAGCAACGCATTCAAGTCGGCCATTTTCAATACATTGCGGTGCCAAAAAAATACNCCCGCCATTTGTCCCCTCGTGACTTGCTCAGTCATGGTCAGCTCCCTCTTGCTCCGCGCTCATACGATGATGATCCGAGGACATCCTCTTACTTAATGATGCCAGAGCAGATGCCGTTGTGACGCTGATTAGAGCTTTTTTATGCAGGGGACATGGAGGAACAAGTTCCCCCCACAATATCCTAAGGCAGCGCGTATTGCCGCAGGCAATAGCGCTGCGAGGGGCCGTATTGAGCATCGCTCAACAGGCCCCTCACAAAATGACACAGTACGAGAGGTACTAGTTTGGAATACAAACCAAGTCGGCGTTGCAGGTAAAACCGGCCGCACAAACGCCAGTCGAAGTGCATTGACGGAGATCCTGCCGTCTTTTGTACACGCCGGCTACGCCTGCCTGGCCCGGGCCTTCGGAAGCACCGATGCCGCCTGAGCCGCCAAGTCCGCCCGTGGCGACAGTATCCGGGTACATAAAGGTGTTCTGCGTAAAGAGATCGTAGGTGGAGACATTGTAGCCCAGGATATCGAAGGAAGGCCCGCCAGCGCCGCCGCCGCCGCCGCCGCCGCGACCACCCACGCCGCCGGCACCGCCGCGACCACCCTTGGTGGTGAGCCAG
>WQTY01000219.1 GCA_009786045.1 Pseudomonadota bacterium
TTCCCTCACAGGCGATACGAAGTATCGCAGGGGGGGTGGGGGAGCGAATTCCCCCACGCAAAGAAAGCTGAAATGACTCAACTGTTCCGCTCAGTTTCTGACTGAGCCTGCTCGACAGCCTTCTGGTGCAGGACTCGCGCCAAATCCTCTGGATTATCGACAAATGCTTCCGCAAAAGTCATGCTTGGGGGAAGTTTCAAATCTTCAACCGTCTCACCCACCACTTCACACTTGCACCCTTCAGCTTCGCCGCCTTCGAGTGAAACGGCGCCGGTACACGCAACTTCCCTTCCCTCGGCATCCAGCAGCTTCACCACTTGCGCCGGCGATTCCCCTTCCGCACACTCGATCTTGACCTTCTTGAAACCTGCCTTAATCACGTCAAATCCAGCCCCAAAGACACTCATCGCATTGGAAACGGCGATGAATGCGTGCTCATCAATGGCCTTGACTGTTTTGAATATCTCCTGCGTCTCGCGCTTTCGGGCCACCAGAAAAATCGTCTTCGTATGCTGCTTGGTATACCATCCGATGGATTCGAACAACGTTACCCCACGGCGATGCTTGCTGATAATGCGATCCGCAATCTCCTGATATTTTGACGTAAAGATGAACATCTGCACCGACTGGCGAATGCCGCTGTGCACCAGATCGATGACCTGGGCATGTACGCCCAGATACACAAAACCATACGCCACCGTCTCAAGTGTCCGGCCCGGCAAAAGGATCGACGATGTGATGACACAGGCATCAAAAGCCAGATAAACCTTGCCCCAGCTGATATTCTTATACTTCGAGATGATCATCACCAGGATATCAGACCCCCCCGTCGATGACCCCTGCAACAGATAGGTTCCCGTGCTCGCCCCGGCAATGATGCCGCCCATGATGGCACTCAGGAGCTTGTCCTGGACAACGGGCTGCTCGGGAATGGGGATGATCCAGAGGAAAAATGTCAGGCCAAGGATACCAAAGACCATCTTGATGCTGAATTCCTGCCCCAGAATAATATAGGCAATCACACACAGCACAACGTTAACCGCAAGGTAGGAGACCGAAACCGGAAGCCCCGTCAAATAATACACGATGGAGCAAATACCGCCAAAACCGCCGCCCACAAAACCCTGCGGCAAAATGAACACATTCAGGGCAACGGCATATGTCGATAAGGCTATTGCAGTGAGCACAACCTCCCGAATTAATGTCCGGGCCCTCGGATTCATCTGAGCTAATACCATGTTGCCACCTCCAGTCCATGTGACACATACACCCCAGGCATGTCCAAACTGCGGCGGCCTTTACCTCAAAATGCAGATAAAGACACGCGAAACTTTTAGCCCACATTGACCCACACACCGGCAATGCTGACCCACAAAAGCGGGGCGTTGCGGGGCCGGCGACTGAGGCCCCATTTGGGCGCTGCGCTCTTGGCTAGTGTAATAATGTGCATCGCCGTCGTTAGCGGCGTCGTTGTGGTCGGTCACGTACGAAGTACGCTCCCTTCCATGCCTCCCTGCTTCCTGGAATCTGCACCATTTCGACGCCGCGACCCTGCCGTCAGTGATAAGGCGAGTGCGATAGCGGCGCAGGAGGCGCGGCCCCCAACAAAAAAATTGTCAAAAGGCAGGGCATTACGCATCATGGGTGCTGTCAGCGTCAGGTTTCGCCATTTCTGGCAGAGAGCAGTCTTCAGGCCTGGTTTTGCTAAAGCCTGCTTTGATGGCGTCAAAGCCTGCGCCAAAGGCGTTCGTAAGGTTAGACACTGCAATGAAGGCGTGTTCGTCGATGGCTTTGACAGTCTTGAAGATTTCCTGGGTTTCTCGTTTTCGCGTCACCAGGAATATGGTTTTTGTGGCGTGTTTTGTGTACCAGCCTATTGACTCAAAGAGCGTTGTGCCTCGGCGGTGTTTGTGGATGATCTGGTCTGCGATTTGCTGATACTTTGATGTAAAGATAAACATTTGGACGGACTGCTGCATGCCGGAGTGTACGACGTCGATGGCGTATGCCTGAATGCCTGTAAAGACGAAGCCATAAGCGACGGTTTCGAGCGTGCGTTCGGGGAGAAAGAAGGACGATGTGATGACGCATGCATCGAACATCAGATAGAGTCTGCCCCAGCTCAGGTTCTTGTACTTCGAAACAATGATGATCAGGATGTCGGAACCGCCCGTCGATGCCCCCTGAAGCAGGTAAGTGCCGATGCCGATGCCGGCGATGATGCCTCCCATGACGGCGCTCAGGAGTTTGTCGCCGATGATCGGCTGCGCGGGCACAGGGATAACCGCTAAAAAGAAAGTCACGCCAATGATGCCAAAGATCGTTTTGAAGCTGAATTCCTTGCCAAGTATGAGATAGGCAATCGTGCAGAGCACCACATTAATGGCCAGGTAGGTCATCGAAACAGGGATGCCTGTCAGATAGAACACGATGGCGCAGATACCGCCAAATCCGCCGCCCACAAAGCCATGCGGCAGAATAAACATGTTCCAGGCACAGGCAAACATGGCCAAGCCCAGAACCACGAGCATGGTTCCCCGAAACCTGCCCCAAAAGCCAGAATCTAACATTATCGCATTTACTCCAAACCCTGCCATGCCATGCCGCCAAACCCATCAACCTTGGCTGGCCTACTTCAAATACACTTCAAATACACGCACTTTCTTTGCGTGGGCGCATTGCTCCCACGCACCCCCTGCCGGGCAGATATTATCTGCCCATACGACACACTGCCTGTGGATTGGGGGAACTGCCCTCACGGCTGTCGAGTTCTAAAAATCACCCGTTATCTCAAGCGAGAAATCATTCCAAAAGACGAAAATTTTAGCCAAAAACGAATCATTTCGCCCTCTACCCACAAGCAATGCTGCGCATTGCAGGGGGTGTGGGGGAGCAATGCTCCCCCACAAAAAAAGTATTTGACAGTGACTGGGTCCGGCGCTACAAGCAGGCGCGTTGCGCGGTTTGCGTGACATCGGCGAGGATGGCGGAATTGGTAGACGCGCCAGGTTGAGGGCCTGGTCCCAGTCAATGGGGTGGGGGTTCGATCCCCCCTTCTCGCATGCGCCTGTCGGGTGGCGTTAATTTACCCGATATCATCCAGCGGGGATGGCGGAATTGGTAGACGCGCCAGGTTGAGGGCCTGGTCCCAGTCAATGGGGTGGGGGTTCGATCCCCCCTTCCCGCATGAAGAGACGCTCGAATGAGCGTCTTTTTTTTTGCTTTCTTCTGGATTCTGTTGCCGTTCAAAATTTTCCCTGAAGCGCACATACGAAAACTGACACAAATGTCATCTCTTTGCTTCAAATGAAGTATGCTTGCATTGTCTTGCCCTTGCCCCAGAAAAAGGGGAACAGGAAAAATGTTTCCATGTCCGGTAAAAGATTGGATATTGCCCATCGGGTGTTGTGCGCGTTTTGCGAAATTCCTGAATGTGTTTTGGAGTGATCATGTCGAAAGATGATATTTCGTTGGAAGGGGTATCGAACCCTGCGCAGGAAGCCGGGGATGTCCAGGCGGAAGATGCTTCGCAGAAAGAGGTGTGCCCGGCACAGGAAGCTGAAGACTTCCAGGAAGATGATGCTTCGCTGGAAGAGGCAGACCCGGCGCAGGAAACCGGCAACACCCAGGCGGATGTATCTCTGGAGTATAAGCCTTCCAGGCGCAGCCGTGCGAAGCTGACGCCGCTTCGCGGTTTGCTGATGGCGGGCGTGATCTTTGTCGTGCCCTGGATAATCTGGGGTGAACGGCAGGATTTGGCTTATTTTTTCACGAGTTCTGTGCCCATCGATCTTGGTCTGGCGTCGGATTATCGGCTTGCTTCGCCTGGTGAGACGACCAAAGCGCAGGATTTCGAAGACAACCGGCTGATACGGATCGAGGGTTATCCCATGCGTCAGGTTGCGATCCGCATGCAGGATAATCCGGTGACGCCTGCCAGAAACCGCCTCATCTATCAGCTCCTGGGCAGCAGTATTTATGTTCAGGAGGATTTTGAGAATTCCAAGTATGCGCAATTTTTTGCGGCGACTCATGACACGCCGGGCCAGTCAGGGCGAGGCGCGGCCGTCGAGGTAACGGGCAGACTGAGGCGCTTTGATGTGTCGCAGTCCAAGCGCTATGCTGCGGTTAGAGAGCATTATTCCCAGCGCTATGGCACGGTTTTTTGCCAGGAGATGACGCAGGCGGAGCGCCTTCGCCGAGCTGCCCTGCTGGGCAAAGGCGGCGTAGCTCTGCAGATTATGCCGGATGGCAGCATCCTGTCGGGAGAGACGGGAACGACGGCAACCCTGACTTCGGCGCTGCCCCTGCGAGGCAGGCATGCCATGGTGGTGGGCAACGGCAATACGCTGCTGCATACGAGCGATGCGGGACTGACATGGCGACAGACAAAGCTTCCTTTTACTTCTCAGGTCACGAGCATGACCTTCGATACGTCGCGCGACGCTGTTTTGTTCGGAGCACGCGGGGGATGGGTTGGCGGCATTGAGGAAGTCCGGGACGACGTGCTTCTTAACATCGCTCAGGATGTCCATTCGCTTGCCTATGTGCCTGCCGAGGATGCCAACCCTGCATCGCTTCTGGCGGTCGGCAAAGAGGGGCTCGTTCAGGTCGCTTTTGCGGACAGGGAAGGCTGGCTGCCCGCCCAGATCGAGGCAAGGCAGGTTCTCCATGATATTTTGCATACAGGCAATCGGTGGTTTGTGGCAGGGGGTCAGGGGCTGCTGATGACGCAGACGACGGATGGGCTTGCC
>WQTY01000220.1 GCA_009786045.1 Pseudomonadota bacterium
AGATTTAGCGAGTTTTTATGTGGGGGGCCTGCCCCCCTGCGCCGCTATCGACCTGCGGGGCACTGCGTGCCCGGGCGGTTCACGAACCGCCCCTACGGCCGATACGCGTCTACCCCCATGAGCGGGGACACCCCGCAACGCCCCGTGAGATAGGTTGCTAAAAGCAATAGTCTTTCGCCCTTCACCCACAAGCAATGCGCAGCATTGCAGGGGGTGTGGGGGAGCAATGCTCCCCCACGAAAAAAAGAGGTTATGGTGATGAAGCAGATATATTTGGATAACAATGCGACGACGCGCGTCTGGCCGGAGGTGGTGGAAGCGATGTTGCCGTATTTTGGCGAGATTTATTTTAATCCCAGCTCAATGTACGAGTGTGCCAAGGAGGCGGCGTCTGCGCTTGAGGGATCGCGTGAGAGGGTGGCGCGCTATTTGGGGGCAGCGCATGCGAGCGAGATTCTTTTTACGTCCTGTGCGACGGAGTCGAATTCGACGGCGATTCGGGGGGCAGCTTGGGCGAATCCGCGCAGGCGGCATATTGTGACCTCGGCGGTGGAGCATCCGGCGGTGTTGTCATTGTGTGAGGAACTCGAACGCGAGGGGTATGAGGTCGATCGCATTGGCGTGAATGCGCTGGGTGAGATCGACGTGAAAGGTTTTGTGCGTGCGCTGCGTCCGGGTGAGACGCTGGTGGTATCGCTCATGCATGCGAACAACGAGACGGGGGTATTGTTTCCGATTGAGCGTTTGTCGTCGGTGGTGAAGGCGACGGATGCAGGGATTTTATTTCATACGGACGCGACGCAGACGGTTGGGAAGCTGCCGATTGATCTGACGCACCAGCTTAAGGGTGTGGATTTTCTGTCTTTTTCCGGGCACAAGTTTCATGGACCAAAGGGGGTGGGAGGGCTGTACATTCGCAAGGGGACGGCGTGCCGGCCGTTTTTGTATGGCGGTCATCAGGAGAATGGCCGTCGCGGGGGAACGGAGAATATTCCGTACATTGTGGGTTTGGCGCGGGCCTGCGAGATCGCGCAGGCCAATGCGGCGGATGTGTCTCGTCTGGCTGCACTTCGGGCGCGTCTTGAGGAGGGGCTGAAGCGCATTCCGTATGTGGTGATCAACGGGGAGGGGGCGGAGCGTCTGCCAACGACGACGAATGCGGCATTTCATTGCATTGAGGGAGAGGGGATCCTTTACCAGCTGGATGTGGCGGGGATTTGTGCGTCGAGCGGTTCGGCCTGTACATCGGGCTCACTGGAGCCGTCGCATGTTTTGCGTGCGATGGGGGTGCCGTTTACGGCGGTGCATGGTTCGATACGGTTTAGCATGAGTCATGAAACGACCGCATCGGACATCGATCGTGTGCTTGAAGTGATGCCGGGGATTGTCGCCAGTCTTCGAAAGCTGTCGCCGTACTGGGATCGTGAAAAGAACTGTCCTCGCCGGGAGGCGCTGATTGTTGAGCGATAGTGTTTTTTTTATGTGGGGGAACTCGTTCCCCCACACCCCCTGCGATACTTCGTATCGCTCGTGGGTGAAGTGGCAAAGTGCCTTGTTGGTGGCCACATACCCTTGCATTGCAGGCGGAGGTGTTCGCAGTTTTGATGTCATTTTCAAGTCAAAGCAGGAATTATGTGTGTGACCATGAACTGTTGAGGAAGCGAATGTCCAAATTCCCCTCCTTTGGAGGGGTGGCGCAAAGCGCCGGGGTGGTTCAGCAAGCGTCAACATTTGATTAGAAATGGTATGAGCCCAAAATCGAAGTGATTTTTGGCTTTCATTGTTTGAAACTCGACGCTAGCTTAGGGAACAGTTGTGTGACGGTTTCGCGTGCACTTTGAGGAGGTCAGAATGCGACGTTCAGGTTTTAGAACAAACCCCTGGTTGGTTGGGTGTAGCTTAATGGTGGTGGCGCTTGGCGTATGGGGTTGTCCGGATGATTCGATAAGAGAGAAGGAGCCTGACGGCGAGCTGTCTAAAAAGGGGGAGTCATGCGGGAAGACGCAGGATTGCCAGGAAGGGCTGGTGTGCCATGAGGGGCGGTGCCATTCGGTGGCGGTGATGGGCGGGGATTGCCGGGGTGAGTATGTCTTGTGCAAGGAGGGGGTGTGCCGTGAGGGGCAGTGCAGGGAGCCTCTGCGCGGTTGCGCGTCGAAGGGGGATTGCGAGGAAAACGAAACTTGCATTGAGGGAAGCTGTTATCGGGAGGTTGTGCTTGGGGGAGCCTGTGATGCGGATTCGATTTGCCTTGAGGGCGAGTGCTCTGAGAGCGGGCAATGCCGCAAGACGGCCGAGGTGGGGGGCGCTTGCGGGCCTTATGTGGACTGCGTTGAGGGCCAGGTATGCAGCAAGTCGGGGACGTGCATTTATCTTCCATCGCTGGGTGATGACTGCACCGATGAGGATGGGTGCGGCGATGACTCGCTGTGCATGGATGGGCTTTGCACACGCACGGACATTCCCGTGGGAGGTGCATGCGATAATGTGAGCACATTCTGTGAGTGGAGTCTGGGGTTGACCTGTGTGGATGGGATTTGCCGTGGTTCGTCGTCGGTGGGCGATGCCTGTGATGCGAATCATTTATGCTCTGGACAGAGCGTCTGTATCGGTGGAAAATGTGTCGAAAACCGCGGGGAGTGCGAATCGGATGATGATTGCAGGGGGGATTCCTATTGCTGCATAATGGCTGGTTGTGATGTGACAGAGGTGTGCATTCCCTATGGCGAGGGGCCGCGCGGGGATGTCGATGAAACATGCCAGTACAAGACGGTGCCGGGGCTCTTTGAGGCGGCGATACAGTGTGAGTGGAAGCAGCCCGCGCCGGGTGATCTGTACCCTAACCACGCCAACGTGCTGTCGACGACATTTGTGGTCAACACGCCGCATGATTCCGGGACATCGAATGAGATCGTGTTTGTCACGTACAACAACTCAGATGGTGGTACGGACTCTGGGGAAGGCACAAGCATTAACTTTTATGGCGTCATTCGAATCATCCACGGTGACACTTGTGAGTTGCATGAGAGCATTTTCGACGATAACAATCGCATCGTAGGTGGCTCGAATCTGGCGATTGCGGATGTCGATGGGGATGGATGGCCAGAAATATTTGCCAGCCGGGGCAGAGCTCAGCGTGCTGGGATAGGCATTAACGGCATTGTGGCATTCCGCTGGGATGATGCGCAGAAAAAGTACGTGACCTGGTGGAGCACGCCTTCTGAGGCACAGCTTCAGTGGGGTGGGCCAGCGGTACATGATCTGGACAATAATGGCCGTCCGTCGGTCATCGGTGCCAATGGCGCAGTATTCGATGCCTTAGATGGGAGACGCCGCAACCCTGGTCAAACCTTTGCTGCACCAAAGTTCCCGATTTTGGCGGATCTTGATGGGGATGGCAAGATTGAGCTCATTGCCGGGCCCACGATATATCGCTGGAACAGCGACACTGAACGCTGGGATGAAGCATACACCGGACTTCCCCTCGGGGCGGGCAATCACTATGCGATAGCGGATTTTGGGACAGAAAATGAGGATGGTACGTTCGATTTTGAAAAGTTAGACGGACGGGCAGAGATTGTCATGTCCGGTGGTAACGTCGTCAGGATTGTGACGCTTTCCGGAAAAACGCTTATGAATGTCGCGGGGTTGTCAGGCGGTGGGCCGCCCACGGTGGGCGACTTTGATGGCGACGGATTGCCCGAAGTCGCAACGGCTTTTGGCGATTTCTTCCGCATTTTTAAACCAGGCTGCAAAGCTGGCGTGGGGGGGTGTTTAAGAGACAGCATACTTTGGGAGCAGGCCTCGCAGGATCTATCGAGTGCGTCGACGGGCTCATCGCTGTTTGATTTTGACGGGGATGGCAAGATGGAGGCGGTGTATGCGGACGAGTGCTATACCCGCGTCTATGACGGTGCAACGGGCGATGTGTTGTTTTCGGCCTATCGTTCGAGCGCTACATGGCACGAAATGCCGGTGATCGCCGATGTCAGCAATGATCAGTCTGCCAAGATCATTATCGGTTCGAATAACAGCATGAATTGTGCGTCGCCCGATCCGATTCATCGAGGGCTTCGATGTGTCGAGGATGAAGATTGCTTCTCAGGGGTGTGCAAGGGCGGCCTGTGCCGTTGTACGAGCAGCGCGCAATGCAACTGGCGCCGCGATATGGCAGGTAACGTTCTGGACGAGTATGGATGCGTGCAGGGGCTGACGGCCGCGGACAGGGTCGATGGCAATGTGTGCAGAGCCATTCGGCGCAATGCCGAGCGCGTGACAGGAGTACGCGTCATGCGTGACAGCCTGAACCGATGGGTAAGCTCGCGCAACATCTGGAATCAGCACGCCTATTCCATCACAAATATCAATGACGATATGACGATTCCCAGGACGTCTGATTGGATACAGAATTTCCTCGTAGCTGGCCTGAACAATTATCGCCAGAACAGCCAGGGGCTGTCCGGCATGAATGCGGCGCCCGATATCACGGGCAGGTTTGTCGGGGATGCCTGCGGACGCAAAGGCGATGCCGTCATTCTGGGCGCGGAGATCTGCAATCGGGGTACAAAAATGCTCTCCTCGCTGATGCCGGCAACATTTTATCGCATCGAAGACGATGGCTCGCGAACGAAACTCTGTACCTCCTACACCAGCGCGATTGTGCCAGTGGGCGGATGCCTGCGCGTGACATGCGAGATCGACAACGTCATTCTCGGTGACGTTGTCCTGGTCGCAAACGATGACGGCTACGGCGGGC
>WQTY01000221.1 GCA_009786045.1 Pseudomonadota bacterium
GCGTTGCGGGGCCGGCGACTGAGGCCCCGCAAAAGGGGGTAGACGCGTATCGGCATGTAGGGGCGGTTCGCGAACCGCCCTTACGCCGATAGCGGCGCAGGGGGCGGCTGCCCCCTACATCGAAAGCTGCCAAAGGGGCGATAATTTATGTCCAAAGGCAATAGCCTATGCCCCAGAGCGATACGGAGTATCGCAGGGGGTGTGGGGGAACTGGTTCCCCCACAGCAATGTTTTGAGCCCATCATAGACGTTGGTGTGGGGGTTGTAGCTCAGAATTTGTTGAGCGCGCGTGATGTCGGCGCATGAGTGCTGGATGTCGCCCGGGCGAGGTGGTGTGAAGGTGGGGGGGGCAGCCTTGATGCCAGTGTATGTTTCGAGGAGGTGTTGGATCATGGCGTGCAGTTCGGTGAGGGTCGTTTCGATGCCGCAGCCGATGTTCAGGGCGATGGCGCGCCCGGTGGAGGGTTCATTTTTGAGATCGGCGCGTGCGGCGAGGGCATTGGCCAGGACGATGTTTGAGACGTGGCAGTAGTCGCGGGTGGATGAGCCGTCGCCGTAGATGGTGCAGGGTTCGCCTCGTTTCATGGCGTGTATCCATCGCGGGATGACGGCGGCGTAGGCACCTTTTGGGTCCTGGCGTTCGCCGAACACGTTAAAGTAGCGCAGGCCAATGAGTTCCATACCATAGCACTGGGCATAGGCCTGGGCGTAGATTTCCTGCGAGAATTTGGAGGCTGCGTAGGGAGTGAGGCTTGAGCCTTCGGCGCCTTCGATGGCGCGTGCGGCGGGGGCGTCGCCAAAGACGGCGCTCGACGAGGCGTAGACCACGCGGCGTATGTTGTTGGCACGTGCGGCGTCGAGGATGTTCAGAAAGCCCGTGAGGTTTGTGTCGTGGGTGAGGCGCGGGTCGTCGATGCTCCATGGCACGGAGCCAACGGCCGCCTGATGGAAGATGATTTGGCAGTCGCTGGCAGCATGCCGCATGGCGTCCGGATCGCGGATATCGTCTCGCAGGAGGCGGAAGCGTTCTTCATAGATCGGCTGTTTCGCCACGACGGCTTCGATGTTTTCCATCTTGCCGGTGAGGAAGTTATCGACGCCCACGACGCTGTGTCCTTCGTCAAGGGCGTGGGCCAGGAGATGTGAGCCGATGAAGCCGGCGACGCCGGTGATGAGTATTTGGGCCATTGTGTTACCAGTGGGTGGGATGCTTCTTTGGAACGTGACTCAGGTGGCGTTATCCGCGCCGGCAGGCAGCGACATTTCCGGGACGATGGCACGCATGGCTTCCCTGACGGCGGCATTGTCGATGCTGTCGTGAAGCGTGACGATGGCGCGGATCGATTCGGTGACGAGGCCGTGGTCGACGGTTTGCAGCTTGCCGATGTAGATCTTGGGATGCGCCGTGCGATCCATTCGCTCTTCGTCAAAACCGAGCTCTTCAAAGAGCTTCTCGCCAGGGCGAGTGCCGGTGAACTTGATGGGAATTTCGGCTTCTGTTTTGCCGCTCAGGCGGATCAGGTCGCGGGCGAGTTGGACGATTTTGATGGGCTCTCCCATGTCGAGAACGAAGATTTCGCCGCCCTGTCCCATGGTGGCGGCCTGCATGACGAGCTGGCTTGCTTCGGGGATGGTCATGAAGTAGCGCACCATGTCGGGGTGTGTGACGGTCAGGGGACCGCCATTGGCAATTTGCGTGCGAAAGAGCGGCAGCACGGATCCTGTCGAACCCAGGACATTGCCAAAGCGCACAGCGCAGAACTTGGTTTTGCTGTTTGCGGTCATGGATTGGATATAGAGCTCGGCGATGCGTTTGCTCGTGCCCATGACGCTTGTCGGATTGACGGCCTTGTCGGTCGATACCATGACAAACGCTTCGCACTGGTGGGCGTCTGCGGCGTTGGCCATGATCATCGTGCCTTCGACGTTGTTGCGGATGGCCTCGCCAGGATTATGCTCAAGCATGGGAACGTGCTTGTAGGCCGCTGCGTGGAAAACCACCTCGGGTTTGTGGAACGAGAAAACTTCTTCCATGCGCGAAGCGTCGCAGATGTCGGCCAGACAGGGCACGAGCGTTGTCTGAGTGGCAAGCGTTTGCAGCTCTCTCTCAAGTTCGTAGAGGAAGAGTTCGCAGCGTTCGAGGAGGATGATTTTGGCGGGAGCAAAGGCCAGTACCTGGCGGCAGATTTCGCTGCCGATCGAGCCGCCTGCGCCGGAGACGAGGATGCGCCTGCCTTTGAGAAACTCCGAGATCTGTGCTTTATCGAGCTGGACGGGATCGCGATGCAGGAGATCCTCGACGGAGATTTCGCGTGCCTGACCGATGTCGACGTTGCCTTCGATGATATCGTGGATCATGGGGACGATTTTCGTCCTCAGCGCCGCCGTGGAGCAGACTTCGAGGATTCGGCGCAGGGCATCGCCGTGTGCGTCGGCCTGGGTGACGATGCCCTGGGTGACATGCATCTTGCGGGCAATCTGACCGAGATCGTCGAGCGTCCCAAGGACGCGGAGCCCGGCAATGTTGCGGTGCAGTTTAGAAGGGTCATCGGAGATAAAGCCGACGATCTCAATGCCGAGTTCTGGATGCAGCCGCAGCGATTCAGCCACGCGCCTGCCGTGCTGGCCAGCGCCAATGAGGAGCGTGCGTTCGGCGGGACGTGTCATGTCGAGAAGNCCCCGTCTTCGCATGATGTGCTCATGGATAAGGCGGCGAAGCACGCGAATCGACACGGAGAACAGGAAGGCCAGGCAGAGGTTGATGAAAATGATGCCCCATGGCAGCACCGCCATGCGCCAGGCCAGCGAGTCATCTGTGAAAAGTCCTGCCAGAATGCGGATGGCAACGATCGGAATGTGTGCGATGAAGAGGGCCAGGGCAATCTTTCTGACATCCACGATGGAGACAAACCGCCAGGCACCGCGCGTGGCGCCTACGGCCCACAGTGCCAGGCCTTCGAGCAGTACGACGAAGGGCAGGTGCAGCGTCATGCGCCACAGCCAGGACGCGTCGAACGCAAAGTCGAGACGCACCAGGAAGGCCAGACAAAATGCCAGAGCCAGACAGACGACTTCGGCCAGAAGGCGCAGAACTGCATTGCCGTATTTACGCATCAGATACCTTGTTTATGGGCTTCGCAGTTCGAATCCGATGCCATGGCAGAGCAGGGGATGGACTCGAACTGAGTGAGAATCAGGGTCAGGTGAGCGCCTCCCGGATGGCGTCACATACGCGCGCCAGGGTGACTTCGTCAAGAGCACTGCCGGATGGGAGGCACAGGCCGCGCTCAAAGATTTGTGTGCACACCGCCCCCCCCACACATTCGAACGATTCGAAAACGGGCTGCCGATGCATGGGATTCCAGGCCGGGCGCGATTCGATATTTTTTTCTTCGAGGGTGAGGCGAAGCGCTTCGGGAGAGAGCTTTGCCTGTGAAGGATCGAGCTGGATAACCGTCAGCCAGCAGTTGGAGACAGCCCCGGGTGGCTCGGGCATAAAAGACAGGCCGGGAATATCGCCCAGCGCCTGGCGATAATAAGCATTGACTGCGCGGCGCGCGGCGACGCGTGATGGCAGCACGCTGAGCTGGCCGCACCCTACGGCTGCCAGCAGATTGCTGAGCCGGTAGTTGTAGCCAATCGTTGTATGGTGGTAGTACGGGCGCGGTTCGCGTGCCTGTGTCGAAAGGTAACGCGCGCGTGCAATGAGCGAGGCATCGGAAGAGACGAGCGCCCCCCCGCCGGAAGTCGTAATGATCTTGTTGCCGTTAAAGGAAAACGCCGCAAGATGGCCAAAAGTGCCGCAGGCCCTGCCCTGGTACGTCGATCCGAGCGCTTCTGCGCTGTCTTCCAGAATCGGAACGCCGTATTGCTCACAAATCGGCAGAATTCGCGCGTAATCTGCACTTATCCCATAGAGATCCACGACGAGAACTGCCCGCGGAAGGCGATTGTCGCGCGCGTCAGCTTCGAGCCTGGCCGCCAGGAGATCGGGGTCCATTTGCCAGGACTCGGTTTCCGAGTCGATGAAGACCGGTTCTGCATCGCAATAGCGTATGGCGTTGACGGTTGCGCTGAAGGTAAAATCCGAGCAATACACGCGATCACCCGGCTCGATCCCAAGGACAAGCAAGCCCAGATGCAGGGCGCTTGTCCCGGAGTTCAGGGCACACACATGCAGCCCTCCAAGACAGGTGCCGAGTGTCTGCTCGAATCGATCCACAAATGGGCCCAGCGGGGCTATCCAGTTCGATGCAAATGCTTCCCTGAGCCAGATCTCCTCTTGATCAGACATATGGGGAGGCGACAGGAATACGCGTGATGCCATGGCAGGTTCTTTCCTTACAGTTGAGCAGGCCTCGCTGTCAGCACGAAGCGACAGCCAGACATGGGACATATGTCATTTGTGTGCCAAGTGTATTGATATTTTAACCGCTATCATAGTTTGAGACAACAAATGGGCTTTGCGAAAGCGCAAACTTCGCGCTAATATGTTTGTGTGGCGAGTGTTTGTGGGGGTAAGGGCCTCTCCAATGCCGTCGAATGTCGTACGAGGTTTGGCATGTCTCGATTGAGAACTCAGCGCTGTGGTTTCACCCTCGTTGAACTCATGATTATCGTCGCCATTGTGGCGATTCTGGCAACTCTGGCAGTGGCTGCCTATCGCGGATATCAAACCGCGGCAAGAGATCAGGAGGCCATCGCTGGTTTGCACCAGCTTGCTGCGCAAGCCACCAATGTCATCAAC
>WQTY01000222.1 GCA_009786045.1 Pseudomonadota bacterium
CGGGCGACCGGGACGGTCGCCCCTACAGACCGATACGCGTCTACCCCCAAAGCGGGGCCTCAGTCGCCGGCCCCGCAACGCCCCGCTTGCAAACCCACAAAAAAAGAATCAGAGCAGGGTGCCCTGGCGGGTTTCCAGGATGATGGTGACCGGGCCATCGTTGACGAGAGAGACATTCATCATGGCGCCAAATTCGCCATATGCGACGGGGATGCCAAGTTGGGAAAGGGCCTGCCCGAAGGATTGGTACATGGCGCAGGCGGCTTGTGGCGCCATGGCTGAAGTGAAGGCAGGACGGTTGCCTCGCCGGGCATCGGCGCAGAGCGTAAACTGGCTCACCAGGAGGATACTTCCTCCGACGTCTGTGATCGAAAGGTTCATTTTGCCGGCTTCGTCGGCAAAGACGCGGAGTTTGGCAATTTTTGCGGCCAGTGTGTCGCGGTCTCGCGCGTCGTCTTCGTGTGAGACGCCGAGCAGGATGAGGTAACCCTTTTGTATGGCCGATACTTCGCGGTTATCGACGTGTACGCTGGCGCTGCTGACTCTTTGGATAACGGCTTTCATGGGAGGGAGGCAAAATTGGGGAAGCAGTGGGAGGAACAACACCATTGCGGAAATTTGCGTGTCATGTCATTTCACCCTATGTATGGCGTGGCAGACTTGCGGTTTCTGTCACAAGGGGGGCTGGCATTTCAAGCATTTTCAGGAGGTGTTCATGCGCGTTCGTTCGGGAGGGTGCAGCAGCAGCGACAAGGAGTCACGAGACTGCTGGGGAATTGATCCCTCTGGCAGTTTTTTCGTTCTTGCCGCGGGCACAGGCAACGAAGGCGGCGGGGCCTTAGCCAGCCGCCGTGCTTGCGAAGGTATCATCAAGGCCCTCATACCTCATCGGGAACAGATCGAACACATGGCAGCAGATACCAGACCTGATGCCAGACAAATGCTTGTCAGTGCGCTTTGCGGTGCCATGATCAGGGCTGAAAAGGATCTCTTCGAGATTGCAGAGCAGACACCCAGGTACAAGTGTATGGCGACGACGTGCGATCTGGTTTTTCTGGCCAATGGGACGGCCTATATTTGCCATATTGGGGATTCGCGCGTGTATTTGCTTCGCGGCGACACGGGCAGGCAGCTCACGGTCGATCACAATGTTTGTGAGTATCTGCGTGCTCAGGGCAAGAAAGAGGAGGAGCTTGTCTATCATTCCCACAAGAACAGGTTCACACGGGCGCTGGGCATGGGTGGTGGCGCGGAGATCGACACGCTGCAAGTCAGTTTGCGCCAGGGTGATCGCCTCGTTATCTGCACGGATGGCCTGCATCGTCATTTCCAGAATGCGACCCATCTTGCACAGCTGTATCGTTCGGTTGATCCGCAGCGTGCCGCAGAATTTCTCGTCAGCAATGCGATTGAGCGCGGCAGCAGCGAGAATGTTTCCGTGATTTGTGTTGAGATTACCGATCCCGGCGTTCGCCGGAGTGCGCTGGAGACTGACAGCCGGATTACGGCGCTTGAGCAGATTTGTTTCTTTCGTGATCTGAGCTATCAGGAGATGCTTCAGGTCATGCCAATCACGTTTGAGCGTACGATCGAGCCTGGGTTTGTCATCATCCAGGAGGGAGACGCCGGTGAGGAGCTCTATATCCTTGTCGAGGGGGAGTGTGAGGTGACAAACAGCGGTGTCAAGCTGGCAACGCTTGAAGCCGGAAGTTCGTTTGGCGAGTTGTCGCTGATTGATCGGCAGCCCAGGAGCGCGACGGTGACGGCGATAACGATGTGCCGGGTGCTGGCGATTCGAGCTTCTGATTTTGAAAAGCTGACAGCTTCGGGAACGCTGGCTGTGAAGCTGCTCTGGAATGTGGTGCATGAGCTTTCCGAGCAACTGCGGCGTTCCTCTGATACCATTCGGAAGCAGGGTATGAAATTGCTCGAAAAAGGGATACAGTAATTTGGTTATTGAATATTCAGGTGATTCATAGGATTTGATTTTGCTTATTTTGTCTCATTTCTGCTATTTGTGAAAGAGTTGAACGTGCGTTTTGTACGTGCGTTTATTTGTCATTTTGCGAGTGGATACCATGCAGAGTTCTGATAAAGCCTCAACCTCCGGTGCGTCGAATGCTGCTCCCGAGCAGCCTGTGCCAGACAGTTCAAAAACCGAGAAGGCAGGCTTAGCTTCAAATTTGCATGGGGGGCGTTCGTCTCTTCCGGGCAAGGCACCTGCTGCTGGCGATAGCCGGGCAGAACGCATATCCCTTCCCACGCTTGGAGGAAAGGCTGGCGGTGAGCGTTCGACTTCTCAAACGCTTCCCACATCTTCAAAATCAGCAGCTATGCCTGCGATTCCCGGTTCTGGTACGGCTAAAACGCCGACACCCGGGCAGAAAGACAATCAAGAGAAACCTGAACTGGCAGCGTCGGGAGCATCTTCGAAGTCGAACGAGAGCGCGAAATCAGGCAATGATTCAAAGCCCCCCCCGGCAGCATTGAATGATGCCTCGAAACCGGGTGATGATTCGAAGAAAGCTCCGGCAAAAGCGAATGGTGCCTCGAAGTCAGGCAATGTTTCAAAACCCCTCCCGGCAGCATTGAATGGTGCCTCGAAGCTGGGCGATGGTTCGAAGAAAGCACCGGCGACATTGAGCGATGATTTGAAGAAAGTGTCTGCGAAGGCAAATGATGCTTCGAAATCGAGCGATGATTTGAAGAAAGCGCTGGTAACGTCGAGCGATGATTTGAAGAAAGTGCCTGCGAAGGCAAATGAAGCTTCGAAACCGGGCGATGACTCGAAGAAAGACCCTGCGAAGGCAAATGAAGCTTCGAAACCGGGCGATGATTTGAAGAAAGTGCCTGCGAAGGCAAATGAAGCTTCGAAACCGGGCGATGATTTGAAGAAAGTGCCTGCGAAGGCGAATGAAGCTTCGAAACCGGGTGATGTTGCAAAGAAACCCCTGGTGACGTCGAGCGATGATTTAAAGAAAGCGCCTGTGAAGGCGAGTGAAGGCTCGAAGCCGAACGATATCTCGTTGAGCGATGTTTTGAATAAGCCCTCGACGCTGACGGCTGATCCCGAGATCGATGTGACGAAGCATCTGAACGCGTTTCCTGTAGGCACGCGGATCGACGAGCGTTACGAGATCACCGGTGTGCTGGGCGCTGGCGGTTTTGCGACGGTTTATCGTGCGCACCACCTGATGATCGATCGCGATGTCGCGCTCAAGGTCATGGATCTGCAAAAGGGGGTGGATCCGACCTATTCCGAGCGTTTTTTCCGCGAAGCAAAAATTGCTGCCAAGATCCGTCACAACAATGTCGTCTCGGTTTATGATTTTGGTTTTGTGGCCGAAACAAAGCAGCCTTACATTGCCATGGAGATGCTTCATGGTCATGATCTTGGGCACGAGCTGACGAAAAGAGGACCGCTGAGTCCCAATCGTGCTTTTATTTTGTTTCGTCCGGTTATCGAGGCTCTGGGTGAGGGGCATCGTCTTGGCATCGTGCACAAGGATTTGAAGCCGGAGAATTTGTTTTTGGTCGATCCGGGCGGGGCCCGCGAGTCGATGAAGGTGTTGGACTTTGGCGTTGCCCGGATTGACTCCGGCGAGGTGGCGAAGCTGACAAGCGCTGGGCAGCTGCTTGGGACGCCGCGCTATCTGGCACCCGAATACATCAGAACTCAGACAGTCACACCTGCCATTGATGTCTACCAGATGGCCCTCATTATGTCGGAGGCCCTCAGCGGTGTATCGGCTGTGTCGGGCGATCCGTTTCATGCGATGATGCTGCATTGCAGTGGAACGCTGCGAATTTCGAATTTTCTTCTTGAAGGTCCGGTAGGGGAAGTTTTTCACAAAGCCATCGCGATCGAACCTGAGGAACGCTACCCTAACTGTGAGGCTTTTGGAGAGGCGCTCGATACGATTGAGCAGTATTTCAGCAACACTGTTCCCGTGCAGGGCGGGGAGCCGCAGATAAGCCCGGAGCGACGGGTTTCGTCCAAGATCCTTGGCGGGGGNGCGTTTGCAACGGGTGAGTTCGGGGTCCAGCCTCAGGATCGATCACAAAGCCTTGGAGGGTTTAGACCAAGGCGAAAAGCGCGTGGACTGCTCTATGGCGCGGTGGCATTTCTCGTTATCCTCGCAATTGGCCTGGTTGTTGTCTTCCTCAATTCGACGGATTCGTCAGATGAATCCCCAGCTCCGGCGACTGCCAGAACGTTTGCCTTTTCATTCAGTTCTAAGCCAGAAGGGGCTGTTGTCCGGCATAGGAGCGGAACGGTGGCGCTTTGCAAAACGCCATGCCAGTATGAGTTTTCCGAAAAAGACATGCCTGTGCGTCTCCTGGTGAGTCTGAGCGGTTATGTCGAAAGTGAACTCGAACTTTCCGAGCGTTTTTACGAGCTTGAGGGGGGGGCTGTCAGTGTTGAGCTTTCGCCTGTTGTTGTGCCCAGTGTTGAACTCAAGTTTTCCCTTGAGTATCAGCCAGCCAATGCGATGGTTCAGGATGCTGATCGCGGTGTCGTTTGCACGCGGTCACCCTGTGCCTATATTTTTGATACTTCGCGCACTCAGGCGACGCTCATTTTCTCTGCACAGGATCATGATGACCAGCAGATCATCCTGACTGAGGCGATGTTTGCTGAATCGCCGGTGGTAAAAATTTCGCTTGAGAGAACGGCCAGAATTCCCGGCCGGCCACGGCCTGTCAGGCCTCCTGGAACAACCGATGTGCCTGACACC
>WQTY01000223.1 GCA_009786045.1 Pseudomonadota bacterium
AAGCCGGCTTGCCAGATGAAGCCGACTCTCCCCCCTCTCTGCATTCGATCGTGATGCAGGACGTCATTCTGGCACCGCTTGAAACATCAAATCTGCCAAGAATTCTGGAAACTTTCTTCCAGGAGATGCGCACCACCTACGATGTCCAGTCGGAAGTGGCACGCCGCTATGCCGGGCTTCAGGCAGCGACAGCCGATGAGCGTGTGGCAGACGCCTATCTCTCGGCTGTGGCCAGGCATCGCGAAACGATCACCCGTGCACCGCAGGCCAGTCTTGAGTCATGTCTGGCGCTTCAAAATGAGATCCGCCCCGAGCCGGGAACACCCCTGGGCGCATCCCTGAATCAATGCATTGGGCTGGCACTTTATGCCCTCGGGGCGCCGACCATGGCCGCTATCTATTTGGATGAGGCGCTTGGATCAAACACGCAGGTCGACGCCTATTCAGAAACTTTTGAGCGTTTTCTGTCGGCAGCCCGTACAACGGGCTATGTCAGCGCCAACCCGCTTCGCATCAAAGCACATGCGGATGCCGTCACGGGATCCGTTCGGACGGCATTTTTGTATTTCATGGGCTACAGCCTTGTCTTTGGCCCAAATCCCGACCCAACGCTTGCAAAGCAAATCCTGGCCAACATCCAGCCCGGTGACATCAGCTACCCCAAGGCACAGATTCTTACGGCAACACTCAATATACGCGGCCCAGAGTTCCGCTTTAAGTCGGCGGCAGAAAATCTGGAACGAGCCCTCAAGGCGCTCAGCACACTCAAAGGCGACGAGAGTTTCCAGCTCACCAACACTGCATGGCTCATGCTTGCCCGCATCGCATTCGAAAACCACGCCTATGAAGCCAGCGATGCCTTCTATCGGCGAGTGGATGTTCGAAGCCATCAACTCAGGCATGCCATTCTCGAAAACGCCTGGGGACATGTCTTTTCTAAAAATTATGCGGGAGCCTTATCTCTGACCCACGCGCTGCATGCACCTGTCTTTCGCGACACCTGGCTTGCCGATGTATTCCTGATTGAGGCTTCAGCGTATCTTGGCCTGTGTCGATATTCACAGGCCATGCACAGCCTCGAAGCGCTTCGGGCTTCGTATCTGGCGCAGGCCCCGCAAATTCAGTCCTTTATTTCTGCCACGCCGGCACGGGATTATTACAACCTGCTTCAGACCCATGCCAGGGGGCCGAAAACCCTTCCAGAACATGCTTTCGCACGCATTCTGTCCGATCGACGCTTCTATGCCCTCCATCGAATCCTGACACAGCTGGCATCCGAACGTGCTGCACTCATTGCCAGGGGCGATGGCCGGCTTGCAGGCATCGACTCGCTGCTGTCCGTCTATGACGAGGCGCTGTCCAAACGGCGTCAGTACATGTCGGCTCTCCTTGGGCAGATTCTCGATGCAACACTCAGCGAACTTCATGCCATCGACATCACGGCCACCCAGCTCTCCATCGAAATTCGCATGGCACAGCGCGCCAGAGAAGCAGAATGTCTGCAAAAATCTGCCGCGGGTGAGGTTTGCCGCCATGAAGATGATGCCCAAAGCATGCCTCCCACCTACAACAAACGCGATCAGGATGCCTTCTGGCGATTTGATGGCGAATTTTGGCGCGACGAATGGCTGTTCTACGTGTCTGGTCTTGGCAGTCTTTGCGGCCCTGGGCCGTAAAACCCCACATACCTCCCGCTTCGAATCGAACCAATCGATTTATTGCGAACGTTTTTTGTCCGGCCACAATAGGGCCTGAGTAGGCCTAAGGACGACATAGGGGGTTGACGCCGCAAATGTTTTCAATATAGAAAGCACCGCGGCTTTGGGGGGATTTGAGAGGTGAGTTGTGTCTGACCTGGAAGAAAAGAGCATTGAAAATTCCGGAGAATTGAGCACTGCCGCAGAGGACAGGTCTTCTCAGCCTGCACCCCGGGATGGCGTGTTTTCAGAGCGCAGGCTGGGATGGGAACTTCGCCAGACTGCCTCAATGGGGTCATTTGCGCTGTTTCTTGGCTTGGCTGTTGTCTTTGGCTATGTGATCGGCCGATACCTCGACAATTGGCTCGGAACCGGCCCTTATTTGACGATTTTCTGGGTACTTTGCGGTGTTGCCGCCTCAGTCATGGAACTCATCAAACTCGTCCGCAAAGCCAAACTACTTGGAGATCCAACACATGACCCCAAATCATAATCCACAGGAAAACCAAGATCACACTTCGCTTTTGCGCGCCGCGCTGAAGCGAGGCATCGTCGTTTCGCTCATTGGTCTGGCCATCGCCTCGGCTGCAGGTGCATACATTAAAGACACCTCATTCGGTCTGCACATCGCGGTAACCGGAATGATTTCCCTCGCCATTCACAGCGGGCATATGTTATTTTTAGAGCGTCTGATGCTCAGCATGTCCGGCGTTGCCAAACGAAACGAAATCCTTGATGCATCCCCCGGCATAACCCTGCGTATTCATCTGCTCATGTTTGCAAAGTTCCTCTCACTGGGGGGAGTTTTGGTTTTGCTCATTCTCGTGGCCCGTTTCGAGGCCTTTGCTGTTGCAGCAGCTGTCTTCGTTGTCAGTCTTCTCAATACCTTCACCTCTTTATCTATCAGAACTTCTGTACTGCCAAAAGACCCCCCGGGCAACGTGCCGCCCGAAGATCCCACAGCAAACCAGACTCCCGATCAAGGTTGAAAGCCATGTTAAACATCGCACTGGCGGAAGCCACCGTCATTAATGATTTTACAGATCTCATCCCGGGCATTCATACGTTTTACCAGCAGTTTGGCTACCTTGGCAAAACGCTGCTCCAGGGCCTGAATGTGACATTTAACCATGTTGTCATGACACTTCTGACGATGACTGTGCTCGTCATTATGGTGTTCAAAAGCACGAATAAGTTTAAGCCGCAGCCAGACTCAGGACTGACACCACGCACCTTTTTCGAGGTCATCCTGGAAATTCTCATTGACTTCATGCAGGAACAATTTGGTTCTCGCGAGAAGGCCAAAAAATTTCTGCCGCTGATCTTTGGCATTGCGATGTTTATTCTCTTCAACAATCTCGTGGCATTTATCCCCGGTCTAAGCCCCGCCACTGCCAATCTCAACACGCACGTAGGCTTGGCCATCACTGTCTTTTTTGTGTCAAACATCGCCGGCGTCCGCGCCGTGGGTCTCGGGCCCTATCTTACGAGACTTTTGGGCCCCATTCGAAAATGGTATGCCCTGCCTCTGATGTTGTTCCTGCTGTTCATCAATCTTATGGGCGAACTTGTGCGGCCAGTCACACATACATTGCGGCTGATGGCGAACATGTTTGCCGATCACGTCGTTGCAGTCGTCCTGATCTCGCTTTTCGCGGTTGCCACGCCGTTGCTGCCGATGGCTATAGGCGTCATGATTGTCCTCGTGCAAACCATGGTTTTTACCATCCTTGCAACTGTCTATATTTCAAACGCTATGGCCGAAACCGAATAACAGGTGTCGTTCCTTAAACGAATGGCGATTTCCATACACAGGCTGCAAACGCAGCCCCATTGACGGAGAAAAAGATGACTTCTTTGCAAAAAGCGTTTTTGTTAACCACCAACACGATGGTTCTTTTCTTCCTGGCTGTGCCGACGGCTTTTGCCGAGGAAGTGGTAGAAGCAGTCAGTGATGGCGGAATTCACCCGCTTCGCTATGTTGCTGCCGGTATCGCCATCACCGCTGCAGCAGGCTGCTCTTCCGGCGGACAAGGCGTGCTGGCTGGCGGCGCCATACAGGCCATGGCCAGAAACCCATCTCTCTACAGCAAACTTTTCACCACGATGATTCTCACGCTGGCAGTCGCCGAGACTGGNGCCATCTATGGTCTCGTCATTGCACTCCTGTGCTTATACGGCTAGTCGCTCCCCGCTTCGCCGCTTCCCTCACGGCTCATCCACGCTGCAAAGCCGCCGATGTCCCTGAGGGATGATTCGTTTTTCCGGCTATTCGCATCCCGCATGGCGAATAACACCAGGAATCAGCCGCGGCTTTGTGGTGCAGGCATCCATGTGCCGCTGACCACAGGACAGGGATACGCCAATTCCCCGGAGTCATCTGCGGTGCTGTGGCCAGGTATTTCATAATATTATCAAGGAGCTATATGTCACACTCCCTTTCTTTCCTGAAGCAGCACCTCCGCCTGGGTCTGCTGACGGCGTTTTTGGCCACATTCTTTGTTTTTGCCTCGCCCAGCGATGCCCAGGCTGCCGACTTCGAACTGCATGGCGGCTTTGGCTACATGGGTCTGTTTAATGGCCCAAGTTCCCATGGCATCACTGTCACCCTTAGCCCAGGCCTTCGCTGGGGTTGGATTGGCATCTACCTTGATCAGAATCTTGGCGGCGTTTTTCATCGTCACCATCACTACAGCACAAGCACTTTTGTTGGGTCGACCATCCTGAATGCAAAGTTCTTCCTGGATCTTGGTCCGGCTGAGCTCTGGGGACAGGCTGGGATCGGAGCAGCCTATATAGAGGACTTCGGTGCCTTTGGGCTCAAGCTTGGCGCTGGCGTCTCCGTTCCCCTCTCAAGTTTCATGAGCCTTGGCCTGGATCTGGCCTATACCCTTGGCGCCAACCATGGCACCTTTCATCTCCTTGCGCTTTCCGGGCACATTCGCCTGCGCTTTTAACCGCGCCCCGTGAGACAGAAACACACGACGAGGGGGTAGCCGCGTATGCGCGCACCTGCCACAGGCAGGGAGCACATAGCGGCG
>WQTY01000224.1 GCA_009786045.1 Pseudomonadota bacterium
TATTGCCCGTATGGGCAATAGCGGGCGTAAAGAATAGAAAAAAGCCCAGGCCAAAAGACCTGGGCTTTTTGAAGCTCCGGAGGAGGGACTCGAACCCCCGACCTAGTGGTTAACAGCCACCCGCTCTAACCGACTGAGCCACTCCGGAACACTGTCCTGGGTATTGCCACCGCAAAAAGAAAACTCCGGAGGAGGGACTCGAACCCCCGACCTAGTGGTTAACAGCCACCCGCTCTAACCGACTGAGCCACTCCGGAATTTGTCCTCTGGCAGCGCCCGTGGACGAGGGTGGCTTCTAGCCCGACGTTCCCTTTTCGTCAAGAAAAAAGAAAAAACGAGAGCAGGGGAGACGGACTTCATCTGCTGCGTGCCCTCTGCCTCGAAGCTGCAAACACCGGGCTGCAAACACCGGATTGTATCTCAGCTCGTCATGCGAGGCATGTGGCCTCAAACGATGCACTTTGCCACTCACCCACAAGCAATGCTGCGCATTGCAGGGGGTGTGGGGGAACGAGTTCCCCCACAGAAAAATGCATGGCAAGGTGCAAGGCAAATTGGTATATTCAGGAATTGTGTGAATGGGGGCGGGGGCTCATTCTGGGGCACGTGAGAGGGAGTCGTTAGGAGGCAAACGATGCGGCGAAACCTTTTGGCTTTGGCACTGTCTGCAGTATTTGTAGCGGCGCATGGCTGTGGCGATGAGCTCATCAGCCTCAACGACCCTTGCGCGAAAGAGCATTGCGACGTATCCGTGTGCGGCGATAAGTGTGAGGAATTCTGGCTCGATTTCCTGAATCGCGACAGCGATGGGGATACCATCCCAGACTACCTCGACAATTGCCCCAATGTCTACAATCCCGATCAAAAAGACAGCAATGGCAACGGCATCGGAGACGCCTGCGAAGAAGATAATGGCGAGAAATGGGTAGACACAGATGGGGACACCGTCCCAGACCATCTCGACAACTGTCCCACCATCTACAATCCAGACCAAAAAGACAGTAACGGCAACGGCATCGGGGACGCCTGCGAAGAAGATAATGGCGAGAAATGGGTAGACACAGATGGGGACACCGTCCCAGACCATCTCGACAACTGTCCCACCGTCTACAATCCAGACCAAAAGGACAGCAACGGCAACGGCATCGGGGACGCCTGCGAAGAAGACGATGGTGAAGAATGGATCGACACAGACGGGGACACCATCCCTGACCACCTCGACAATTGTCCCACCGTCTACAACCCTGACCAGGCTGACTTCAACAACGATGGCAGGGGAGATGCCTGTGCCGCGGGAACGCAGGACGATCCCTTCGTCATCAGTGTCGGCGACTGCGGGGTGACCTACCGAGATGTCAATGACACGTCAAAATCGACGTCTTCGCTGATTGATGCTTATCCGGGCTTTCTCCATCTCGACGAGTCCGGTCCAGAATTTTACTACATCTTCAAAGTGACCAAAACTTCGCGCATCGACATCTCACTCGACGCAGAACCCGCCGGCGTCGACGTCGATATCCACCTCCTTTCCTCACTCTCGCCACTGACCCTGGTGGCAAGAGCCGATCGCGTCATCTCCCAGGTCATCTCCCCGGGCACTTACTGGATCGTTGCTGACACCTACGTTTCCAATGGCAAGCCCATGCCTGGAAAGTATGGCCTCAACGTGACCATCACGCCAAACGCGGCAGGTACAAAGGATGACCCCATCCTCATCGGCTGTGGCCCGGTGACCGTCCCATCGGCCTTCATCGATCAGCGTTCCACCGTCGATGCCACGAGCAACATTTTTACGACCTATCCGGGCCACGAAAATCTCCTGCAAAACGGCCCCGAGTACATCTACAAGTTCACCCTCAGAGAAAAAGCACGTTTCCACGCCAACCTGCGCACGCCAGAGCCAAGCGGCACCGACATCGACCTGCACCTGCTCGCCGATCTGGCCCCCACACTCATCGCTCGCTCTGACAATCGCATCTGGCGAACCCTCGACCCAGGGACGTACTACCTCGTGCTCGACACTTACCAGAACAAGCGAGGGCGTTTTATCCTTGATGTACAATTCCGGCCCGTTGCCGTCACAGGGGCACACACTTTTAACGACTACATCCTCAAAGCCGTCGACCACCTTGAAGCCAACTGGGCACGGCGCGGCTACGGCTCAAGCGCCTATACCCACGACCTGCCCTACGGTACATCTGTTGTCCAAAAAGGCCCCCTGGCGCCGCTGACCATGTGTGTCGCCGCCGTTGCCGAAACAATCCTCGTTGCCATGGACATCTATGCCAAAGAAACGGGCGATACCTCGGTCTGGGATCATCTCCCGGCAAGAAGCTGGGCCAGCCAGACCGACACCAATATCAAAGGCCATATCTGGGTCAAAAGTTCGATTAACGCCGGCGGCACCAGCGACGCCCTGACCGTCTTCGGCATGGGCATGACCGTGCCCTTCGAGGAACTCGTCCCGGGGTCGTTCGTTAACCTCAATCGAACGGGCGGCACAGGCCATGCCGTCGTTTTCCTGTCCTTCCTTGATACCAACTGCAATGAGTATTCGCACTACAGAAGCGACGTCGTCGGGTTCAAATATTACTCCTCGCAAGGGACGGCCACCAACGGCGGTTTCGACTACCGCTACGCCGTCTTCGACGGCAAAACCGTCAATAACTGCCCGGCCAACGCCAGAAGAGACACCACCGTCATACGAACCGACCGGCAGAATTACCTCAATACCGGCATCATGTATCACCCCAGTGCCTGGCTCAAAACCTCGCTGGCATCCAGCATCCCAAGTCTCACCGCACCCATCGTGATACCCTTTGACGAGATCAAATTCGACGGCGTGACCATCGACGACGCGTGGGAAGGGGGCATACCATGAAATTTGCCCTGACCATCGCAGCTGCTCTGGCTTGTGGCCTTATCTGCAACAATGAAGCTGCTGCAGACATCATCATAACACCCGGAATGGCATGTAACTATGCTGTCGGAGACTGTGAACGAAAACACACAAGCATAGATACTTATATACAGTACGTAAAGTGTATCTGCAAAGCCAGAAAAAAATGCCACAACCAGGAGAACTACCGCCGCCTGAAAAAAATCTGTTCTACGCCTCCAAAACTAGAACATTACTGTGAGGCTTTGTGTGGCTCCAATCGCACAAGCAAAAAATGTATGGATTGCTGGAGCAAAGCAGACAAAGCAAACAAAGCGGCAGATAACAATACACAGAAATGCAACACACCAAAGATATTCGACATTCTCAGACCATGCTTTGGTTTCAACACGAGTAAATGCAACGAACTGCAAGCGGCAAACAACAACCCAAATACACAGAGGTGCAACACACCAACGATACTCGAAATTCTCATACCATGCCTTGAACTCAACAAGCGTAAATGCAATAAACTGCAAGCGGGCAATTCAGTAAACGAAGGATCCGCACCATGAGACTCGCCCTGATCATCGCAGCTGTTTTGGGTTGTGCTCTGATCTATAGCGGCGAAGCTGCTGCGGATGCGTCAGGATCCAACAAAACCCACCAGCCACTGTGCAGTGGGGGAACACTGTGCGTCACCATTCATGCGTACGAAGAATGCTTCCTCAGGCATACGGCGAACCCGTGCAATGTCGACAGTTCGAACCCAGACATCAAGCCGGATGAAGAATGCCACCTCAGGCACCTCAGGCGGCAGTATGGAATGTGTAATGCTGGAAGATCGGCAGCAGAATGCTACCACATGATCCTTAGCGGGACGGCAATTAAACTGCTCAATGCCGATAATTCACTCGATAAGGCCCCTGGTAACGCCCATTTCGAGGCGTGTGTCCGTGCTATCGGGGCGGGGGAGTCAAACTGCATTTTTAAGGTTCAGCAAGCGTGTGAACCGTGCAAAGCCGCTGGTATGTACGAATCCTGCTATGGTAACATCCATCATGTGTGTCCTTCATTCCACGAGGAAGCGAAACGTTTGAAGGAAGCGAACGAGAAAGCGAAACAAAGGTGCCTTCTTGCCGCAGAAACCAACTGTCTCATCCATGAAAATAACGCGTATCTGGAGTGCTTTCACAGAACCAGTGAAGCGTGTCATCGACCCTTTGTACCAGATGGACAATTGACGAGCGAGATGCCAAAGGTCAGGCATTTTGAATGCCATCTTATGGATAATCCTCAAGCTTCCCGGCTGTGCTACATGGAAGCCAAGGACAGGAGTTTCGAAGCAAAATACGATTGCCTCCGTGCTATCGACGCTGTGAATCCATCACCTATACCCTTGCGTCTGTCTGGGGAGCAGTGCTTCATGAAAGGCTATGAAACGTGCGAAAAACACAGGGGGAGTCACACGTTTGAAAAGTGCTTCTGCAAGATCAGTATGAGATGCCTTGAGGAGAATAGCATAAAAAGAATGTGCAGCAACGATGCGGTCTGCTTTTACGAAAATTACATCATACCTAAATGCGACAAACTGTCGTCTAATAAGCAAGGAGCCATACCATGAGAAAACTCGCCCTGACCATCGCAGCCATCCTGGGCTGCAGCCTGATCGCCTGTGTTGATGACGGATACTACATCAAAGTGTTCTCCTGCCCAGATGAAAAACCCTTCTTCAACACCGTCGATAATCGCTGCTACAGCAGCGAAGCCGCCGCAGAAGAGGTCAATAAACTCATCCACAGCGGAAAAGAACAAGACAAAATTAACCCAGCGCCTGTCGACCCTGTCGATC
>WQTY01000225.1 GCA_009786045.1 Pseudomonadota bacterium
TTTTTCTTGCGGGTATTTCTCGCGAGTTTCCGTTTTTGCTTCTGTTCTTTGGAAAGGGGCTGGCGCGACATCATCTGGCCCCGGAAACCCGGTGGCGTGTAGCCGCGCGGCAATCCCGGAGGCAGCATTTGGCTGGGATCCATGGAGGGCATGGCGGATTCGACCATTGAACCAAAGAGGTCGGTGAAGTCCATGTTGGAGAGCTGGCGCATGTTGTTGAGTTGACCCAGGCCAGGGATCTTGGATAGCCAGTTCGTATTTGTGCCCAGTCGCCCCATCATGTTGCGCATGAGGACGAAACGCTGCATGAGGTCGGCAACGTCTTTGGCGGTGCGTCCAGAGCCTTTGGCCACGCGCGCCTGACGCGAACGAGCGAACATGAGATCGGGATCCCGGCGCTCTTTCTCTGTCATGGACTGAATCATGGCCTTGATCTTCGTGATCTCTGTGTCATCGACGTTGATTTTATCGCCGATGCCGGAGAAGAAGGGCATGCGTTCCATGATGTCGCGAAGCGATCCCATGCGCTGAATCATGTTGAGCTGCTCAAGAAAGTGATGGAAATCAAACTTCCCGCTCAGCATTTCGAGAGCATCTTTCTGGGCGCGTTCTTCGTCGACGACGCGTTCGAAATCCATCATGATGTCGACGATGTCGCCAAACCCGAGGATTCGCCCGGAAATACCCTCGGGGCGGAAGATTTTCAGCTTTTCGACCTGTTCGCCCTCGCCAATGAAGCGAATGGGTTTACCGGTGACCTCTTTGATGGAGAGGGCGGCACCGCCGCGGGCATCACCGTCGAGCTTCGTCATGATGAAGCCGTCGAGGTTGATTTTTTCGTTAAACTGCACAGCCGTGTTGACCGCATCTCGCCCGATCATGGCATCGCAGACGAGCAGGATGTTTTCGGGGTCGGTTTCTTCGACGATTTCAGAGAGCTCGCTCATGAGGATATCGTCGACGGCGAGCCGGCCTGCGGTATCGAAGATCACGAAATCACAGCCGCGCTTTTTAGCTTCGTTGATACCTTCTGTACAAATGTCGACGGGGTCGGCGTCGGGGCGATGGTAGACGGGAACGTCGATGGATTCACCCAGGATTTGAAGCTGCCTGGCGGCGGCAGGCCGGTAGACGTCACCGGCGACCATCAGGGGGCGAGCCTTGTATTGGCTCACAAGCCAATAGGCCAGTTTTGCAGCGGTGGTTGTTTTTCCGGACCCCTGAAGGCCAACGAGCATGATCTTGGTTGGCGCTTTGGAACCAACCTTGATGGGGTCTTCATCTACCGGGCCCATGAGCGCTTCGAGCTCTTCCTGGCAGATTTTGATAAAGTGCTGGCCTGGCGTGACGCGGTGAACTTGTCCCTGTTTGTCTTTGATCGAAACGCGCACTTCTTCACCCAGGGCGCGTGTTTTGACGTTGTTCAAAAAACGCTTGACCACATGGTAGTTGACGTCGGCTTCAAGCAAGCTGGCACGAATGGCGCGGAGCGCTTCATCAATATTGGCTTCGTTGAGCTCGCGTACACCGCGCATGCGCTGGGTAATATCTCTAAATCCTTTGGATATCGTTTCGAACATTCGGGGCCTCAGTAGGGTGATCGCCGTCGGTTGGCTTGGGACATGCCCAAAAATACGCACTACTTTATGTGAATCTCGGAATATGAGTCAAGTCTTACTGCCTACATTGAAGGCTCATCAAGTCGAAAACGGTAGGGGATGCGGATCGTTTTCTCTTTGGCCTGAGTTTTTTCGGGGAAAGGAGGCAGGGGCATCGTGCTTTGTGCCGCTTTAAGCGCTGCCTGATCGAGGATGGCCGATCCAGACGATGTTCCGATGTCCGCCGTTATCTGCGTACCGTCTCGCCTGAGCCGCACCTCAATCCAAACGGTGCCCTGGTGGCCGAGTTTTCTTGCCATTTCGGGGTAGTATTTTTTCTTTCTGAAAAGCAATGAAATTTCATGATTGTAGACTCTCCAGAGTTCATCTTCATCGACAATTGTGGCTGGTACATTGGTAAGGGAGCCTGAGGGTATGCCCGCACCTTGGGTATGGCCACCGGCAGCGGCGTTCTCGCTGGCATAACCGCCGCCAGTATGATTGCTGTCCGTAGATGGGTTTATCGACGCGGAACCCGGGGCAGATGCGCTGTGATCCGTTTTGACAGGGTCAAAAGGGATGTGCTGTACGCTGGGCACTGCCGCCTGGAGAGGAGTGGGATCAGGCTCAATGTTGGTGTGTGCGGGCATTGCAGGTGGGAGGTCATTTTGTGAAAGTGTGGAGGATGTGTTTGCAGGAATGATGCCGGGCATGATGGGAGCAGCTGCAGGGATATCTTTGACGTAATGAGGCAGGCTTTCGCCTGGCTCATCCCAGCGGGTGCTGCCGCTGTTGCTGTCGTTTTCGTCTTTCCATAGAACCAGTACTGAAGGAGAAGTGTCTGGGCGTGGGGTATCCGTGAGCGGGGGGTAGAGCTGTTCTTTTTGGAGAAACAGGCCGGGGATGTGGATGAAAGCAGCCAGGCCAAGGCCCAGCACATGCCAGCATACGCTGATGATGAGCGCTTTCCACCACGGCATGTCAGTTTTCCCGATGGCGCCACTGCGTGCAGGCCCACGCATGGATGAGGTTTTGGAGGCCGGCAAGCTTTGCCACAAAGGTAAACGGCCACAGCACGAAGAATAAACGCCCCATGCGCGTTGGATACGTCTGTTGCGTCATGTCAACGATGATCCATAACTTAGCCTTTTATCTTCCTTAGCCATTTTTCGATGCCGCTGAGCCGTTTCTGTGTGGCATCCAGCGTGCTGTCGAGGAGAAATTCATAGAGGGACATGGCGTCGGTGACGGAACCTTTGATGCCATATCGTGCCGCTTCGCGCAGGACGTCCAGGGCGTAGTGTGTAATATTAAAGGCGTCCAGCGTAAATCCATGCTGCTCGGAGCGAAACTCTTCCATGGCCATGGTAAAGGTTCCGATGTTGCGCAAAATGCTTGGCTCAATGAGGGGAGAGAGCTGGGCCACAAAAAAGCGCAGAACCTTTGCCTCCTCACGCAGATGGTGGAGGGGATGGATCTCGACCTGTTCGTTGCCGACAAACTTAACCTCTGCGCGTGTGAGACTTTTAGCAAGATCTCGTTCATCCAGGGCAGCGTCGACATACAGGTTGACGTGGATATTGGGCGTTCTTGTGCCCCACAGGCCAAGGACGAGGAAATCTCGCACCATGTCACCTGGGCGCAGATCCGGGACATGATCAGTGTCGATCATGTGGCGCATGGTGAGGGTGAAGAAAACGAGAAGTTTTTCTGAGATCTCGGGGAAGGATCGCATGTAGCTCGCATGTTCGAGCTGTGTCATGCGCGACAGGTCGAAAGAGTCCAGGAGCCTTTCGTTCGGACGGGGATTGGGTTTGCCCATATTCTGAATGAGGAACAGGACAGTTGGCAGGCGGTGATAAATCCTGATGCCATCGGCCGTGGTGATGCCGCCCTGGTCATTATAGTGCCTGAGGGCGTCGTCGAGACAGGCAAAGAACTGCTCACGGGCATCGGCGTCCAGCTTTGGCAGAAAGGTCTTGTCCAGGCCAAGAGCGTCGAAGTGGGCACGCATGTTGAAATTTCGCCGCGTCTGAGAGGCGGTGCCAAAAAAATCCCGGCTGACTTTGTTCTGGATGGAATGCCCAAGGAACTCAATGTGTGTGCCGAGTTGCCCCTGGCTTTCGAGATCGAAGTCGGGATAGTCGTGGTGGATGTCGAGGATCCAGGTGCACAGGGTTTCGAGACTTGGCGCGAGCTCGTGAGAAAGCTGAGGGGAAATGGCTTCGAGACGTCGCCTGAAGTCTGAGGTAAAGCTGGAGACGACATTCGCATTGCTGTGTTCGGTTTTGGTGATTTCGGCCTCGTCTATGCTGGGATCATAGGCATAGTAGACGATTTGCGGCGTGTTAAAGCTATCCTGTGCATGCTTCGCAAAGGCTTCGTCGATAAGTTCATTGGCGCGCTTCCAGTCAAACCAGGGGTGCCTCGAACCCAGGCTCCAGCGAATGGTATCTCTGATGCCGATGGTGGCACGCCGGTTAAAAAAGTTGGCCAGCTTCTCGGATAAGCTGCCTTCCAGGGGGGCACTTCTGAGCTGTGTCTGGAAGGTTGCAAAAGTCGTCAGCGAATCAATGGCATGGGGGAAATATTTATCCTCGGACAGAACTTCACAAACGCTGCGGGAGACGGAAAACCCTTCCCGAAGGTCGCGCAGCAGCACAGCCTCGGGGAGAACAGCCCGTTCCTCCGGCCACACCTGCCGCTTGATGCTGTCGAGCGGGCAGGCGAGAAACTGGGACGAAATATCGCCATAACCAAAGTAAGCTGCCTCTCGTGCCGCCTCGAAGGCTGTCCGGTTGACACTCTGTCTCGTCGGAAAAAACTGCACTCCCGCCGACCCCATGCCCTCCGCAATCGACTGGCGCTCGAAAGCGCGCTCAAAACCCAGGATGCTGAATTTCAGCGCGTCAGTGCGAAGCACACACAGACCAAGCGTGTCGCTGATCTCAGCCTCAGGCGCAATCTCTGCCCCGCCAAGTGCACGAAGCCGAATGGAAAGCATCGACTTGTCAATGGCATAGTGACGCCAGCGCACATCCTCATGAACAACCTGCGCCGACTGAAAAATTGCCCGAAGAACGGCTCGCTCGCGAATTTTTGACATACCCGACATGACA
>WQTY01000226.1 GCA_009786045.1 Pseudomonadota bacterium
TCGGGTTGATGGCCACGGGCGAGCCATACATTTTTATGGAACAGGTCACCGGCGAGCCGGTGAGTTCTGCCATTCTGCGAGAGCATTCTTTCGATGAAATCATGCGTTTTATCGATAAAATTCTCGAAGCCCTGGATGAAGCGCACGCCAATCGCATTATCCATCGTGATCTTAAGCCCGACAATATTCTTATCACCATTGATGCCGCCGGTCAGATTGTCCCCAAGCTCATGGATTTCGGTTTGGCCATGCGGGCCGATGAAACCGATGTTCGCATCACCAGCACCGGCATGGTGGTTGGGACGCCCATCTATATGGCGCCAGAGCAGGCATGCGATGAACACTATCAGATTTGTCCGGCGACCGATCTTTATGGTCTTGGCTGCATCCTTTACGAACTTTTCTGCGGGCACCCGCCCTTCGAAGGCAAAAGCGCCGTCATGGTCATGATGGCTCAGGCCAAAGACACGCCCAAGCCATTTGCGCCGCTGTCAGAATTTGCGGCTACGATTCGCCTGGGTCCCATCATCCATCGTCTCCTTGAGAAAGAACCCGACAGGCGCTACGAATCGGCGGCTGATCTGAGGGCGACCATGCGCAAACTGGCGCTCGTTCGCGACGACCTTTCTTTTGGCGTTGCCTCCCTCAAGCAGGATGACGACACCGTCTTTGACGTGCGGCGCGAAGAAGAAGCGCCATTTTTTTCGAACGAGCTCGCGCCCAAGACCTACCAGACCATTCTTCCCGAGGTTCTGCACGGCAACTACAACTATTCGATTCTCTCTCTGCGTCCGCCTGTCTTTATTGGTAGGAGCAGCGCCAAACATCTGATGGAGCGCTACATCAAGGACGTTTACCGATGCCGGCGCACAGCGGTGACGCTTGTCACCGGCAGGCCGGGTGTCGGAAAATCCCGCTTTGTTGAGTCTTTTATTCAGGACTGCTATCGAAAGGGCATTGCGCATGGTTTTGTTGTGGACGGCAGTACCTCGGAAGGCTTGCGGTTTGCCGCTTACAAAGCGCTGTTCAATCGTCTTCTCCTCAAGACACTCACGCCGCCGCAGCAGGCCCTTGCGCTTGAGCGCTTCTTCCGATCTGCCGAAAAGCGTGATATCCGAATTCAGACGCTCATGCGTTTCCTGGAAGACGAGACAAAGCAGAATCACTCGCACCATGACGTCACATTCTGCGATATTTTCGTGCAGCTCTCACGGACGCGTCCTCTCGTGCTGTGCTTCGACAATATCAGCCCCGGCCAGATGCGGGAACTCTGCAGTATCGTGGTTGAACTCACCACCAAACCCTCTCCGAGCCTGCCCATCCTTATTTGTATCATCAATGCCACCATCAATGGCATGCCCACGGATATGGAGCTTGCCCTGGGCAATGAGAGTGCCATCTGGTTAAGGCGTGGCATATCGATTGACGCGCTCTCCAACAGTGACATGCGGTATCTGATTCAGCATGGCCTGGGCGTTTGTGAGAAGCTGTCGCATTTTATCGAGAATATTTCTTCCGGTTTGCCCCAGATTGCCGTCAGCCTTGCGCGTCAGTGGCAGTTAGCGGGTTTGCTGGTGCCATCCTCTCTCGGATATGTTTCGCCGCAATCCCCCGACTCGCTCCCTATCCCGCGCGCCGTTCACGAGGCCATCCTCCACCAGCTCTATCTCACTTTTGCCGATTATCGCTCCAAGGCCTGGTTTCCGGTCGCCACTCTGGCAGCAGTCTGCGGTGAGTCTTTTACGCCCAGGCTTCTCTCTGGGGCGATCCAATTCATTCCCACGACCCAGAAACTCATCAGCCATAATGCCTTCATTTCGCTGGGGCTCGCCGGGGGGGTGCTCAAGACGGTCGATGAGTCGACCCTGGCTTTCGAGAATCCCCTCATGCGCTCAGCGCTCAAGGCGAGTGTTGAGGCGTATGAGGCGCAGGATTTGCACTATGCCGTTGCCCGTGCCAGGCGCCAGTTACCCTCGTCCTTCGAAAATGATCGGCAAATCGCGCATCACCTGAGCGAGGCACATCAGTTCTACGAGGCGTTCCATGCCTTTAAGGTCATGGCGTGGCATTGTCTTATGCAGGGTGATCTGGAAAAGGCACTCGAATATGTCGACGTCGCCAAGGAATCGCTCAAGCAGCACTTTGGGTATATTGATGCCAGAACGCCGGAACTTGACGAGATCTGGTTCGTCGAAACTGAGATATATGTCGAGCGAAACGATTTCGAACATGCCAGCCAGCAGATTCAGTGGCTTGACTATGCCTGCCAGTTTCTCCCGCAGCCGGAAAAGCATGCCATGCTTCATGTCCTGAAGTCGCGTATTGCGGCCATGCAGGGTGATGACAGACTGGCCCAGACCCACATCGGCACGGCCATGCGCCATATTGAAGCCATTGAGCCGCCACTGACCCGCGCGCAGCTCAGGGCCAAATTCTCTGCGCTCGTGGTGACACTGCTGTACGATATCACTTTCCATGAAGCACTTCTTGAGACCACGCGGGAACTCAACGATATGCTCTATGCCGGCAAGGCATTTCTGGCCATTGCGCAGCGCTGCATCGTGTCTTCCGACTGGCAAAAGGCGACCCGGATTCTCAACATGGCGATTGATACCGCACACAAGCATGGTGACATGAAAACGGAAGCCGAAGCTCTCTATAGCCTTGCACAGATTCAAAACAGCGCACCCGAGGTTCGCCTCAAGACCCTTCGGGATGCTTTGCGCTGTTACGAACGGATTTCGGAGTTTGGTGCACTGGCCAGGGGGCACGCCGAAATTGCGGCACTCCTGGCTGACGCCGAACCCAATGAGTCGTTTGTGCACGCACGCTGGAGCGCCCTCTTTGGGGCATGATGGGCGCCCGCTATTGCCCGCGGCAATACGCGGGCGGGCGCGGCTATCTGCATGCAGATACGCCGCGCCTTTTATTTTTATGGAGAGCCGCCCTTGTCGCTGAACAAAACAAACCTGTAGGGGCGCGCATGTCCGATCAGTCTGATTCAGAGTAAACTCTATCGTATCTTACATTGGTTTTTTGATGCATATCATTGAACATTGTCCACTCAATAATGCCTTCTTTCTTCATCCTGCCAACAACGATTGACGGCAAGACTGACTGTTCCTTGGCTATTTTAAAAATCAGGTCTCTGGATGGTGCATTGGAGCGAATGTATGCCATTGCGACAGAAGGAAGTAGAAAGTCTTCTGCAAACTTGTTCGCGCGTTGCTCAACCTCTTCGGTGTCAGAGCCAAAACTTATGGATGTGCTCCCTTTTTTATCATTCAGTATGTGGCAGGCTTCATGGAAGAAATAAAACCAAAATCGGTCATCGTCATAGTTACAACTGAGCTGCAAGATCGGGGTTTCAGAAATCCAATGTGTTGCACCATAGATACCAAGCCCCTTAAATGGCGGAACGAAAACAAGCGCAACACCAGCGTTTGAACAAATCTGTTTCAACACGTGCCCATCAATAGGCTTGTCAACCATATTTTTGCGTATTTCGTTAAGTGCAAGTTCAAAAGATTCCTTGGAGTAGGCCACATCGCAAATTGACATTTGTTCGACAATAGCCCTTCCGGCTGTCAACCAGGCAAGGCAAGCTTGCTTTGTGCCAGCCTTAGTTCCGCTTTTCCGATAGTGAGCCTGACAGTCACGAAGCTCGCTATGAATGGCGTCTGGTGTGCCTATCTTAAAATAGACCATGAGAGATCGAACAATATCTGCTGTGTTGTACGCTGGTCTGATTAGTCCGAACTCTACCAGCTCGTTAAACTTAAAAAGAGCACACCAATTCTTATATTTCTCAAACTTTTTTCCCTCTTTTTCTCTCACGATAGACTCTTTCCAGACAGCTTCTAGGTTTAACCAGAATTTCGATGGTCGTCCAAAAATTCGCTCAAGCATGACAGCATATTCTACGGTGATAGGCCTGCTGTCGCGAACGAGCATGCTAACAGTTTTGGCCGACACACCCATCTTTGATGCAAGATCGCTCTGTTTCATCCTGGCAGCCTGCATGTAATCCTTGAGAATGTCGCCAGGAGAACACCCATAAGTTGGCTTTGTTGTGTTATTCGTCATGATAATCCACTATCTCCTGAAGCACTATCGCCCTAATGTCGCTCCAATTTCTCTCACCACGGATGTCGCTATTCCAAACAGGCTCAAACACAAGTCTCATTCCGCCGTGTAGTCTCATTGCAAATGAACCTGCCCTGTCACCCTTTAGCTCATGGCACCATTCCGGTCCGGTGTTCGGAGGATGGAAATCTGCAAGTGTATCTGCTGCCTCTATTGCCATGAGTCGCCTGTCAAGGGTTTTCTTAACAGCTATGCCATGTGCCTTTGTAACACGTCCGGACAGTATCAGCTTCTCAATCCTTGGATTGCCGTATCTGTACTCCACGCAAGACCCTCACTTGACTGAACTCATCCTGAGCTGTCATTTAACTAGCGCATGGTGGGTAAGACTTCAAGATTAAGTTACCGAAACGGTAAATTCGTCTTTTTGCCCACCAAGTGATATGCAGTATTACAGGGGGTTCGGGGGAACTGGTTCCCCCCAAGCGGGCGTTGCGGGGCGGCGTTTGAGCCCCGCAAAGGGGGTAGCCGCGTATCGCGCTCGCCGAGGCGGTGCATTGTCGTCGTCAGCGGCGTCGTTGTGGTCGGTCACGTACGAAGTACGCTCCCTTCCACGCCTCCTTGCTTCCT
>WQTY01000227.1 GCA_009786045.1 Pseudomonadota bacterium
CCGCTGCTGACGCGGACGAGCCGCGAGTTTTCGTTAAACGTGCTGGCATCGCGCTTCACGCTGACGCGCGTCTCATTGGCAAAGGTCACATAGGCCGTTGCCCCCGCCGCCGTTTGGGACAGATACCCCTCGCCCACAAAGGTACTGCCGCGGTAGATGGTGATTGGACCCGGTTCGAGGCTGACGCCCGAGTTGTTCTGAAGCTGCACCGTCTGGTAGGATTGCGTCTCAAGTGTGCCCATTCGATCAAAGAGCCGCGCTTCGACCGCGGGCAGCTCATAATGAATGAGGTTGACCAGAGACGTTGCGCCATCGGGCACCGTCAGGCCAGCCGCAAGACGATATTCGTGAAAAGACCCGACTTGATTCGTCATCGCCATCGACTCGAAGCTCTCAAGCAGCTCGGTATCGCTGATGTTTGCCGCTCTTTTTTCTTTGGCAGAGGCGTTCCCCCCATAGTCCGCAACCGAACCAAAGCTAACCCAATCTAATTCTTCGGAGTCCTCAGCTAGCCATTCTTCATCGACATCATAGGCAAAATCCATCTTCATTTTCGCCGAAGCTCTACCAGCCGCCATAGGCGCTGCCTGCCTCTCTTCCATTCTGGAACGCGCAAATTCAGGCTCTGGGGCTGGAGACGGAGGCGGTGCAGCCTGGAACCCGGAAGACTGAATCCTTGGCGCCAGGGCCACCTGCTGCGCCTGGTAGCTCAGGTCGGGGCGAGTCAAAAAGTGTGGCGTATACAGGTCGTAGGTAAAGCTCATCGGCTGGCCGCTGACCAACGAAAAATCGATATTGTCCCAATCGCTCCCTGTGACATTGGTAATCACTGCCCACCCCTGCAGGACGCTCTTGCCATCGTCCGACAAAATGAGGCGATAGGCGGGTTTCCACGTCGGCATCGCCACGATATAGGACAATGCCACTTCTCGGTTTCGATCCCCCTCCAGCTGAATCGTGAGTGCGACTTGTTTCCAATCGCCCTCGTTGAGACTGATATCGAGAGATTTCGCCAAACCGTTCGAAAGATTTTTGTCATGCAGCTCGACCGACTTTATCTCGCTCAGGTCGAGGGCATGCAGCGTGTCGTCGCGATCGATCACCGTCACGCGCCAGTCAATTTTGACCTCACCGCCCATGTCGCGGGGCTGTGGTGCAGCTGTGATCCGCTCGACGCCGACCACACGCCCTGCCACGGTCTTTTTGCTGGTCCTAATCGTGACATGCGCTCCGCGGAATGCGCGGAGCAGGGCGAGCAACCCGCCATTGGTGATCTGCTCGGGGATCTGGGACAGGGCATAAAGGGTATCCCTGTCGACGGGGAGCGTCATGGATACGGGGCGCCCCTTGGAGCGATCGATCACTGTCAGCGATTTTAAGATATCGTTGATCTGATCTGTGCGAATGTTGAGCGTCAGGGTAGATCCTTTTATCTTCCCCACGCGCTCAACGTACCCCACGCCGCTCTGGTACATCACGACCTTCGAAACATCAAGCGAGTCGCCCGAATCTGTCGACTTCTTCGGCGAAGACGTGCAACCCGGCGCTGCGCATAAAAGCACACATAACCCCAACTTTGTCCAAGTTCTGTTCATGCCTGACCTCCCAAAAATGGAATGACCTATTGGATATCGAACCTAATCTCGCGCTCAAGCGTTCGGAGCTCTACGGTAATCTCGGATTGCCGCACCTGAAGTTCGGCGAGCTTGCCCGTCAAATCGACAAGTTTCCTTTCGTTGGCACGCTGACGGTCAATGAGCTGCTCGCGAAGCTTCGCTGCACTGCTGGTGTTGATCGACTTGATGTCGGCCAGAGACTGGGAAATGTTGCGCTGATCCGCATCAAGATCCTTCTTAAGGGCATTGTTGAGCTTAAGCTCCTCGGTCACAGTGGCGTTCGCCCGATACAGCTCAACGAAACGGCGCACGTGTTCGACGTTACCGGCAGGAATCGTGTTCTCCTTCAGGCCTCGCTCCAGCGCTTCAACAGCGCCGTCACTTCGCATCGACACCGTCGACTCACGCCGCACCCTGAAATCGAAGCTTTTCGAGGTTGTCGCATTCGCATCAACAGCAATGGGGAGGGTATATTCGGATTCACCAATCACAACCGATTCGGGCAATTCCACAGGCATGCTGCCGCTTCGCGGCACTCTGACCAGGACCGTCGCCGGGGTGTTGGTGTTGTTGGTAACATCGAAATTGTGGCGCGAAACCTGCTCAAAGGCATACGTCATCCGACCGCCGTTGACGCGGACAACTCTGTAATTCTCATCAAACGAACTGGCATCCCGGCGCACGCTGACGCGCGACTCGTTGGCAAAAGTCACATAAGCGGTTGCCCCTGCCGCCGTTCGGGACAAATAGCCCTCACCCACAAAGGTACTGCCGCGATAAATGGTAATCGGCCCCGGCTCAAGAGAAACACCTGAGCTGTTCTGAAGCTGAACCGTCTGATAGGACTGCGTCTCCAGTGACCCTGTTCGGTCAAAGAGCCGTGCTTCCACCGCAGGCAATTCATAATGAATGAGGTTGACCAGAGACGTCGACCCATCGGGCACCGTGAGGCCAGATGCAAGGCGATACTCGTCGAAAGACCCGACCTGGTTCGCCGTTGCCATCGATTCGAAGCTCCCAAGCAATTCGGCATCGCTGATAGATGCTCTCCTGGAGTCCATCATCGGCGCCGCCATTTCCGACTCCGCATAGGCCCAATTGTCGGCGTCATAGTATTCGTCGGCGTACACCGCGGATTCCATCATTCTCATGTCGGCGCTCTGTTTTGCCATTGCCGCAGGGGCAGCTGGTCTCGACGCCGCCCTAGCCTGAACTTCCCTCGCGCTCCCTCCCGCTGCACTGCCAAACCCAGATGTCTGAATTCTCGGCGCCACAGCCACCTGCTGGGCCTGACCGCTCAGATCGGGGCGGATCAGGAAGTGCGGTGTATACAGATCATAGGTAAAACTCATCGGCTGACCGCTGACCAGCGAAAAACTGATATTGTCCCAATCGCTTCCCGTCACATTGGTGATCACTGCCCACCCCTGCAGGACGCTCCTCCCGTCGTCCGATAAAATAAGGCGATAAGCGGGCTTCCACGTCGGCATCGCCACAATATAAGACAACGCCACTTCGCGGTTCCTGTCCCCTTCCAGCTGAATCGTGAGCGATACCTTCTTCCAATCGCCTTCGTTGAGGCTGATATCGAGAGATTTCGCCAAACCGCTCGAAAGATTCTTGTCGTGCAGATTGACCGATTTTATCTTGCTCAGTTCGATGGGATGCAGTGCATCGTTGCGATCGAGCACTGTCACGCGCCAGTCCTCACGAGGCTCTGCGCTCCTGTCGCGATTCTGGGGTGCAACCGTCATCCGCTCGACGCCAACGATGCGCCCCGTCACAGTTTTTCCCCTGGACTTGATCGTCACATTTGCCCCGCGAAACGCACGAAGCAGTGCCAGCAATCCGCCATTGGTAATCTGCTCGGGAATCTGTGACAACGCATCCAGTGTCTGCCTGTCGACAGGGAGTGTCATCGACACGGGGCGCCCCTTGGAGCGATCGATCACCGTCAGCGATTTTAAGATATCGTTGATCTGATCCGTGCGAATGTTGAGCGTCAGAGACGAACCCTTCACCTCACCCACACGTTCCACGTACCCAACACCGCTCTGGTACATCACGACCTTCGACACATTGAGCGAATCGCCGGCGGAATTTGCCGACTTCGTCGAACTCGCACAACCCGAAGCTGCGCATAAAAGCGCGCACAAACCGAACCCCATCCAACGCCTGTTCATTTGACCTCCAGAATATCATTACGCCTGGTGCCCATCGCCATCCAAATACGGGCAACGAACGTCAGACACCTGTCCCTTTCTCTGCACAAAGACTTTCTGCCCGCCATGAGAAACCAAAAATTATAGGCAAAATTCACGCCGACTTCGCAGATATGCGCTAAAAATCCGACCGAATCAACACCGTTTTCAGGGTATAGACCTCACCAGGCTGGACATACTCAAGCGTCGTTCGAAAAGGATAGTACCCCTCGCTGACAATGGTCACACGCTTTGTTCCCGCCGGCACACGAAGCGGTACTTCCACTGCGCCTCTGGCTGTGCCATACAGCACATCGTCAATGATGACTCGCGCCTCTTTGGGTTCGACGTCCACATAAAGACTGAACAATGACTCCGATTCCCTTACCGCAACGACACTCGACACACAACCGGGCAACGAAAACAACACAAGAATCAAAAAAAACAACACACTCATCCAACGAACCCAAACCATGCTGAATCTCCAAAGCCAGGGGTTCTCGCAATATTGCCAATTGCGCGTTGCCGTACGATGGCATTCGCACTATATACAACCACTTGGCAGCTTACGTCCACAGGATTTCAGACAAGAGGATACCCCATGCTCGAATCACTGCAACGCATTCCCCTCCCCATTGATCTCATCCCCGAGATGTACCGGAAACCGCTCCTGCCAGACGCCCCGCAAAAGCTCAGGCTCATGGCTGCCAGGGCTGCCCTCCCCATACCACCCGCCGACCTCATCCTCGTACTCTACCAGCTCAGCTTCGATACAGACGGCGAGATCCAAACCGCCCTCACCGAAACCATCCGCGCCTTCGACGAAGCCATCCTGTCCGAACTTGCCGCCTCCTCGCTCCCTGAAGCCGTCCTGGACTGGCTCC
>WQTY01000228.1 GCA_009786045.1 Pseudomonadota bacterium
GGTGTTGCGTGGTGATCGTGCGGCGCGACTTTTTGGAGGCAAACCTTGGGCCGAATTTGGGGTCGATGTTCGATTACCGCCGGCTGGCCGAGGCGCGATCCATGCTCAATACACCGCCAACTTTTGCCCTGTTTGTCATGAAAGAGGTTTTGGTGTGGATCGAATCGCGCGGCGGGCTGGCAGGTGTTGGTGCCGAGAATCGCGTCAAAGCGGCCATCGTGCGCGAAGCTATTGATGCGACGGGCGGTTTCTTTTGCCACATTGGACGAGCCGACAGCCGTTCCCAGGTGACGGTGTGCTTTCGTTCGCCCAGTGCCGCGCTGGATGAGGCCTTCGCGGCTGAAGCCGAGGCGCTGGACATGATTGGCCTTCGTGGCCACCGAGAAACAGGCGGCCTTCGGGCATCGCTCTTTAATGCACTCCCGCGCGAGGCCTGCCTGGCACTGGCAGAACATATCCTGGATTTCGCCTGCCGCATGGGGTAGTTTTCTTTTTTCGGGGGAGCTTGCTCCCCCGAACCCCCTGCAATGCCTTTGGCATTGCTTGTGGGTGGAGTGGCAGACGGCTTCGTTAAAGCCAAAACCTTTGCATGACCGACCATTGCTATCCGAAGGTGATAATCTCTTCTCCAAAATCGATAAACTTCGCCACAAACGTTTTACTTGGCCTCTTCACCACAAGCGATACGAAGTATCGCAGGGGGTGTGGGGTAACTGGTTCCCCCACAAAAAAAGAAAAAAGGTTGCTGCTTATGTCGATAGAAGTGATGCCGGTGTTGGCGGATGAGGTTGGTCGTTTTCTTCATGTGGTGTTGGTTGAGCCTGAGATTCCGCCCAACACGGGGACGATTGCGCGTCTTTGTGCGGGGACGAACACGCATTTGCATTTGGTCAAGCCGATGGGGTTTGAGCTTGACGATACGAAGCTCAAGCGAGCGGGGCTTGACTACTGGCCGAACGTTCGACTGAGTGTGCACGAGAATTTTGAGGCGGTTTCGGCGATTTTTTTGCGCGATAAGATGCATTTGTTTACGACCAAGGCGTTGCGCCGGTATACGGATGTTGGGTATGCCCTGGGGGATGCACTCGTGTTTGGCTGTGAGACGCGCGGCTTGCGGGCATCGATTCTTGGGGCTTATGCTGACCGGTGCGTGACGCTGCCGATTGAGAAGGGGCATATCCGCAGTCTGAATCTGGCAACGGCTGCGGGGATTGGTCTGTATGAGGCGTTGCGGCAGCTGGATTTTGCACCCATAGGGGGAGAACGATGATTGGATTTCTTCGTGGGGTGGTGATTGATTTGGGTGCGGATGAGGTGATCATCGAAGCGAGTGGCGGCGGTGTGGGCTACCGGGTATTGGTGACAGGACGAGAGCTGGGTGGGCTTGGGTTAGGGCAGGAAGTGTCTTTGCATATCAGCACGCAGGTCCGCGAGGATGCCATTTTGTTGTATGGTTTTCGGACGCGGGATGAGCGGACGCTGTTTACAAAACTCATTTTGGTGAATGGGGTGGGGGCGAAGCTGGCGTTGTCGATCATGAATGCGTTGGCGCCTGGGGAGCTCCAGAGGGCAGTATTGTCGAAGAATACGGGGGTGCTGCGTCAGATTTCGGGGGTTGGCCCCAAGGTTGCTCAACGTTTGGTGCTTGAACTGGAAAGCCTCCTCAGCGGGTGTGCGTTTTCTGATTTTTCGCCGCTACCCGCTCAGAAGATTGGGCAGTCATCGCATGCGGATACGCGTTCGGCTTTGGCCAATCTTGGATTCAGCGAATCTTCGATTGAGGCAGCGATGCAGGCGCTGGATGCGTTGGAGGAAAGCATGAGCGTGGAAGAGGAGATTCGGTGGGCGCTTAGCCAGATGAAGACGAGGTAGGGGAAATGGCAGAATTGATTCGTGACAATGCAACGCTTCATCCGGTGTCGAGTTGTGTGGATGTGGGGCTTCAGGAGACGCTTCGGCCTCTTTCGTTTGAGGAGTATGTTGGGCAGCGCGCGGAGGTCGATAACATCCGCGTCTTTGTCGAGGCGGCGCGGATGCGGCGTGAGCCGCTGTGTCACCTGCTTTTGTCGGGGCCGCCAGGGCTTGGCAAGACGACGCTTGCGCAGATTTGTGCCCGGGAGCTTGGGGTCAGCCTCAAGATGACCTCTGGCCCTGCCATCGAGAAGAAGGGCGATTTGGCAGGCATGCTTACGTCGCTTGAGCCCATGGATGTTCTTTTTATCGACGAGATCCACCGCCTCAATCCTGCAATCGAGGAGAACCTGTATCCGGCGATGGAGGATTTTTGCTTTGATGTGATCATCGGCGAGGGGCCGCATGCGCGGTCGATTCGACTGGACTTGCCAAAGTTTACGCTGATTGGGGCAACGACGCGAACTGGGCTTTTGACGGGGCCTTTGCGCGACAGGTTTGGGCACATCGCGCGGCTGGATTATTACGGCGATGAGGATTTGGCCAAAATCGTGCGCCGTTCGGCCAATCTGTTGCACATTCCCATCGAAGAGGAGGCAGTCCTGGAGATTGCGCGCCGTGCTCGGGGGACACCACGCATTGCAAACCGGCTTTTGTCGCGGCTTCGGGATTTTGCCAATGTCCTTGGAAAGGGAACCCTGTCAAAGGCGCTGGCTGACGAGAGCCTCTCAAAGCTCGGCATAGATGCCGCAGGGCTTGACCGCATGGATTACCGCATCTTATCGGCGATTATCGAAAAATTCGGAGGCGGGCCGGTGGGGGGGGATACGCTTTCGGCGGCCGGATACGCTTTCGGCGGCCACGGGCGAACATCGCAATACGCTCGAAGATGTCTACGAACCCTTTTTGCTGCAACAGGGATATATTCAGCGAACGCCCCGCGGGCGCATGGCAACGGCGCGAGCCTACCGGCATCTTGGATTCGAGCCTCCCGAACTGGGTGGAGGTGTTTGCCAGGTGGATTTATTTTAGTGTTTTTTCTTTTTTTGTGGGGGAGCCAGCTCCCCCACACCCCCTGCGATGCGTAGCATCGCTTGTGTGTAGTGGCGAAGTGTATCGTTGCAATGCTGCGCATTGCTTGTGGCGGGATCGTGTAGTGGGCAGAATAAAATCATTCATCGCGAAATTTTTGCTGAATCGTGCTTAAGTGTGTTTAGCTTGCTTCGGTGCTTGAGCGTCAATGCGTGCAGAGTGGGGCTGTGGCGCAGGGCTCCCGCAAAGTCGTTTGATTGGCATATTTCCTCAGTTTTTTGACATATAGGTTTATAGTTCAGCCCCGCCAGGGCTGATAGAAAGGGGTGCGCTATCCGCCGGTTGCGCTTCGCTCCACCGGCGGTTATTTACATTGAGCACCTCCGGTGCTCTAGTAGACGAAATAACGCAGCAATATCAATGCACTTTGACTTTGCGGGAGCCCTGGGCTGTAGTGGGGCTGATTTAGGAGCATAACGATGAGCATGCCAAATGAAGCGGATAAAATTCGTCGCCAGGTCAAGGCACTTGTTGTGCGTGCGGTGATGGATGGGAAGCTGGAGGACATTGATCGCATTGCGGTGAGTCTGCGTCCAAAGAATGGCCCTTCGTCGCGGTGTTGTGTGTATAAGGACAGGGCGGCGATTCGATATCGTTGCATGGCGTTGTTGGGTTTTCGTCTTGGGGACGAGGAGGATGAGCCCAGGCTGTTGTCGGATTATGCGCGCGAGGCTTTGGAGCGCTATGAATCGGACATCAGGCCGAGGGAGCCGTTTCTTACGGTCATGACGATGGGTTGCAGTGCATGTCTTGAGTCCCAGACCATCGTGACCAATCTTTGCCGGGGGTGTTTTGCGCGTCCGTGTACGACGGTTTGCCGCAAGGATGCTATCAGTGTTCAGAACGGGCGAGCGATCATTAATAGGGAGCATTGCGTGGATTGTGGCTTATGCACGCGAGTGTGTCCATATAAGGCAATTGTGTCGATGCCATTGGCGTGCCATGATGCCTGCCCGGTCGATGCGGTTAAGAAGGATTCGTTCGGACGAGTTTTTATCGATCATGCGTTGTGCATTCATTGTGGGAAGTGTGTGACGGCGTGTCCCTTTGCGGCGATTATAGAGTGTTCCGAGCTTATTGATGTCCTGGCGGCGATCAAGTCCAAACGTAAGCCAGTGATAGCGATGCCTGCACCGTCCCTGGCGGGCATTTTCCCTGGCACGATGGGGCAGATCACGGCTGCGCTTCGAAAGGCGGGGTTTGATGAGGTTTATGATGTGAGTGCCGGCGCCGAGCTGACAAGTAAGGTTGAAGCCCATGAGTTTTCGGAACGCATGGAGGGGGGGGCGCCGTTTATGACGACGTCCTGCTGTCCTGCCTGGATCGAAGCGGTGAAGAAACATATCCCGGAGATGCTCCCGTTTGTCTCGGATGCGGGGACGCCGATGCAGTATACAGCCGATTTGGCGCGCAAGGATTATCCCGATGCGACAGTGGTGTTTATCGGTCCGTGTCATGCAAAGCGCGTGGAGGCTTTGCGCGATGCGCGCGTGGATTATGTGTTGACGGTAGATGAGCTGGAAGCGATCTTCAGGGCAATGGAGATCGATATCGAAGGCCTCGAAGCGATGAAACCTGCGGCCACGGGGAAGCGTTCCGGGCGAGGTTTTGCGGTAACCGGGGGCGTTTCCCGGGCGGTGTCCTCTTATTTAGAAAAGCCCGATACCCTGCGAGCCATGCCGATTCAAAA
>WQTY01000229.1 GCA_009786045.1 Pseudomonadota bacterium
AGGGGGTTCGGGGGAGCAATGCTCCCCCGAGGTTCCCCCAATTATCGATTGATGGTTTCGAGTCTGTTGGCGGCAAACATCAGCACGAGACTCATCATGGCGCCGCTGAGCTCACCTGTGGCAAGAATGCGATTATCTTCGGCCGTCATCGACAAAGACCCCAGGAGGCCGCCCAGCCCCGGTATGCCCAGACGAGAGGCTGCAGCGACCATCTCTGGCCAGACTTCTGCAAATGTTGTGGCGTCTCGCTTCTGGTCAAAGATTGCCTCAAGATTGACGCGAGGGTTATCGGAAGTCGCAGAAAGTGACGCCTGGATAGCTGCGGGAGGAGGAAATGCAGGGAAGTTTGCCCCTAACTGAATATCACGAATGCCCTGCACCATGAAAAAGAGCGTCGGTGCACTGGCCGAATCACTCGTGTTGATGCTCCCCAGTGATTCGAGAAAAGATTCGTTTGCAGTGATGGCTGCGATATGCGGCAACGAAAGGCTTGGCAAAACCTCGGGCTTGAGAAAAAGCACAGTTTGGTCGTCTGGCAAATAAATGGCGCGTTTGTATATCCCGGAATTGGGATGATACTTCCCATCTGTGGCATCGGGAACGGCCAGTGGACGCCCTTCGTGTTCCTCCCAGCGAAGCGCCGTTGGGAAAGAACTCTCGATGGCGCGCCGGAGCCGGTCCGGGGCAATACGGTGGGAAACCACGAGAAACGTCTCAGCGTAAAGGTTGGGATTCGCCGTTGCAATCAGCAGGACATCGACATCCGTCAATGGGTCAATATCTGCCCGGCCCAATGTCACCTGATAGTCTGGAAAAGCCGTAAAGAGGCGTCGAACGCTGCCTTCGAAACGCGAGCCTCGAACGCGATCGTTGCGAATCAGGACAATGAGTTTGGCATTGCCCGGGGCAAGGACCTGAAGCTTTGGCATGCTGTCGAGATCCTGACGTACGGCAGCAAGTCTGGCTTCATCTCTGGCCAGATCTCGCACCGGCGGCTTCGGCGACGGGGTAACCGCCACAGTGGGCGCTTCAGGCTCAGCTTCCGGCAGGGCTGGCGGTTCGATCTGATCAGCGATCAGGTCTGGCCTTGACGCGGATGTTTCCTGGAAAGGATTTTCGTCCGGGCGAATGGACGGAAATGCCTCGGCAGCGATGGCATCCCGATCGACATCTTCCTCGTAAATGCCATAGATGTCCATCATTGAGCCAAACCCCGTCAGAGGTTCATTGCTCCAATCCATCGCGATATGCACATCAACGGCCATCCAATCCATCACGCGTCCGGCGGCCCAGAAAATCACCCCATGGAGCACGATGGTCAGCCCCCATGCGGCAACCCACACGAGCACCTGCTCCCGGCGTGTCACAGTAGCCACTGTCAGTGGCTGCCAATCGCCAAAACGAGAAGAGGCCTTTTCCAAAGGAGAAGCTGTATCGCTGTCAGGCTCAGAAAACGGCGTCTCCCCATCTGCACAAACCTGGACAGAAGTGCCCTGAGCATGGCATGACGCACACGCCGGCAATGCGGGACTTTCTCGTCCAGCATCTAAAGCAGACCCTTCCCGGGATGAGTCAAGCGCCATAGGAGCCTCATTTCATACACCAAAAAAAAGCGCCCAGAGGGCGCTTATTCTGGCAACTACGCCATTACTACTGGTTGAGCAGGAACTCACCACGACGATTTTGCTGATGCTGAGCCTCGGTCGTTGCACCGCGGACAACGGGATCCAAATCGCCTCTCGACGCGGAGGTCACGTTTCTGATGCTCAGGCGTCCCAACATATTGCGAATGGCATCCGCACGGCGCTTTCCAAGCGCCATGTTGTACTCTTCCGTACCACGCTCATCGCAGTGACCTACGATTCGGGTGGATCTGACATCGCCGCGTTCCTTGATGCAATTGGCATTCTGCTCAATCACCGTTCTGGCGTCGCTGCGGATGGCAGACTCATCAAAGTCGAAGTAGGCCAGGCGCATCTGGCAGACCGGCGGATCCACGCAGCGTCTGTTCTGGCAAATCTTGGGTGCAGGGCAATCCTCGTCTCTCAGGCACTCAGGCGGCTCCACGCAGCGATTGTTCTCGCAGATCTGACCCTCTTTGCAATCCTCGGCCACAGTCTCGGGATAGCACTCAGGACCGCAACGGCGATCACGGCATTTCTGACCTGCCGGGCAATGAATGCCAGCTTCGGGATTGCAGTAACCATTAATTCGCTGGCATTTGCCGTTATTGCAAATGTAGCTTTCGTCTCTCTTGCTTGAGCAGTGCTCATCATTTCGGCACTCGGCGCACTTTCCGTTCAAGCAATACTCTTCGATAGCCCTTCCCTTCGCATCCTTTCGGCAATGAGAATCGTCGAAGCATTCAGGATAAGACGGAGAACAACCATAAGACAAACTCACCACGAATCCCGCCAACACGGCGGCCAAAACACCCCGACTCTTGCGCATCGGATCCTCCTTAGCGAAATTTAAGAACACGAACGATTAGGTATAGCAGGAACACGCTGAGCGAACACCATTTCATGGGTAGAAAGTATATGCCACAGATGTCGTCATATGGCAACTACGCCGAATTCATGACCGCCGTAGGCCGCGAGACACTTACTATCAGGCTTTCTGTTTGTCAAGAAATGATGATTTGCGCTGCGACCCTTGCATTTTCCATAAGGAACACACACAGGGAGACATATCACACATGACCTTCTGTCTAAAACACTATCGCTCATTGTCAAACGAAAAATATAAAAAAGTACAACTCCAGCCTCACTCCGAAGCAGGGCAGGCATCGCCCGCAGGACATGCTTCAAAGTGCTTCTGTGCCCACGCCACAAAAACGCCAAGGCCATCGCTCTCCTGCAGTTCACCATTCAGAACAGCCTCCTGACACTGCCGCAGGCAAAGCCCAAGCGTCTTGCCCCGCACGCCGAGCACGTCTCCAAGACGGGCCGACAACCCACCGGGCAGCACAACATTGGCACGTTCAGGGTCTGACACATACGGCGCAAGCGACAAACGCCACGATTCCAGCCTGGCATGCTCAGCAGACCGGACATCCGCCGGCAGGGTAACCAACCTTGATGCCAATGCCTCCAGCCAAAGCCCCAAATCCTGGCCCAGGGCCATCGCCGCTAAACGCGCGCTCTTCGGCGCGGGCTCACCCGGAGGAAGCGCCGACAAAAGACGCAGCACATGCTCGCGATTTGCATTTGAAAACTTCAGCCGCCCCATTATGCCATGCGCGAGCAATTGTGTCACATGTCCGGCCCACTCCCCATGCATGCTTACGCCATAGCCAAGCAGGGAAAACAGCCCTGACCACGGCAGCTTCCCCTTTCCGGCAATCGCCCCGACTCGCTCAAAAGCCTGTTCAAATAATGACAAATCACCGCCCGGGACAGCGCCTCCGCTCAGACTCGTACACACACATCTGACCTGCTTCATCAGCATGAGCTCGGGCATAAGCAAACCAAGCACCCCAATCTCATCCAGCCATTTCAGCCCTGTGACCGCACCAGACTCACTCAAAAGCCCATCCAGTTCGGCAAACCAGCGCTCATGGCTAACCTCAAGCACAGTCCCCCCACGATCCCGCCCCGCTCGCGTGGCATCCGGGTCAATGCTGAACCCCAGACGGGCACAAAACCTCGCCAAACGCAAAATCCTCAGGGGGTCGTCACCAAAAATTTCTGCGGATCGTTCATAGCTGCTGCGCGGCACCCGCAAACGCCCATCCATAAGATCCCGATACCCATCGAATGGATCGAACAGCGTCGCCTGTCTGTCGACCGCCATGGCGTTAATCGTCAAATCACGGCGTTCCAGATCCTGGGATAAATCATGACCATAACACACCACAGGATGGCGAGAGCCCCGCGTGTAGGATTCCTTAACGCGAAACGTCGTGATTTCATAGTTTCTGTGCCCGATGATGGTCGCACAAGTCCCAAATGCCTCGCCGACAGGGATAACCTTCATCCCACACGATCGCAAAATTTCGCGCGTCTGACCAGGCAGTGCATCTGTTGCAAAATCAACATCCTTGGGCTTGCGCGCCAACAGCCAGTCCCTTACACAGCCACCTACCGCATAAAGCTGAAACCCCGACGACTCGTAAGCATCAAAGAGTCGTCCAAAAGACGCAAGGGCATTCAAAATACGCACACGCACTGACTCATCTAATCGCGCCTGCATACCTCATCCTTGTTGGGCTTCACTGTCTTTTTGGCCAGCCAGCTGCAGATCGGAAACATATTCATCAGCCCGTGAATCACAAATATGGTCACCACAAACAAGGCGATCTCAAACCAATTTGGAACCAACATCTATCCCTGCCTCCCCTTCACCGGTGCGAAACCGCACGCAACATGGGCACCATCTTAAAACCAGGTCTGCATCAGTGTCAACCGGTTGCCGGTGGGGAACCGCAGGCAGGGGCGTAGCACCATAGGCGTTAAGAAGTTGTAAGTCGTTTTCGCAATAAACCACCCCGCCCTTCGGGCACCCCTCCAAAGGAGGGGAATTTGTGGTGCATCTTTGTGATAAGCGATACCTGTAAATAGTGTATACGCTCAAAACAATAATGTTCGCGAAATACATTAACCGCCTATGATGCGTAGCGCGCTACGCCCGTACAGAATACATCCTACCCACAAGCAATGCGCAGCATTGCAGGGGGCGTGGGGGGG
>WQTY01000230.1 GCA_009786045.1 Pseudomonadota bacterium
GCTGTTGCCTGTGAGGCAATACGCGGGCGGGCGCGGCTATCGGGTAAACCCGATACGCCGCGCCTTTTTCTTTTTTTGTGGGCGCTGCTGACATGCTGTCAGAATGAAAGGCCTGTTCGATGCACTGCAAGGGGCAATGCTATCTATATTTTAGTCGACACTTTCTTAATTTAGGTAGTTCCAAAACTTGTGGCAGCTGAAAAACCTTGTAAGCCGCGCAGCGGTAAGGACTTCAATTACCCAACAAGCCCTAAGCATGCCCCCAAAAAACAAAAGGAGAACATCAAGGTGAAGAAAGTCTACATGAAATTCGCCGCGATAGTGCTCGGTGCGGCCCTTGTCCTCAGCACCCCTGGCATGCCTGCACTTGCCACCCCGCAAACTGCTCTGCCGATGTTTTATGACATCAGCAGTCCCTACTCGAATGTAGACTGGTCTTCCTTTGGGCAATACAAGGCCGCGCACCATACGCACACAACTTATTCGGACGGCAGCAACACAAGGGAGGACATGCTCAAAGACAAGTACGCGAAAAATTTCGACATTGTTGCCATAACCGACCATGATGTCCTTACGACAGCTTGGAACGAAGCCCCTCAGCCCGCTACTGGCAACTGGAACAACATAGGCACGGCTGTTTTAAGCTCGGCGGACACCGCCGCCATCAACGCTGGCACATATGATTTTTCAAACCCCTCGCCTGGAACATATCATGGGGACCGCACAAACGGCAATGGCATGATCAGCATGGGCGGATCAAATGAGGTTTCTGCCTCTGATGATCCCTTCCGGGGCGGCGGGGCCAATTTCTGCGGTCACCACATCAACGCCTTCTTCGCCGAATTCACCTCGGCAAGCATCCCGGTTGGCCAAAGGACTATCGACAACATTCTCGCGAAAGTCGCAGAGCTGGGTGGCGTCACCCACCTTAACCATCTGGGCAGGTACACGGGCGGGCAAAACAACGCGGCACGCTCAAGCGACCCCGAAATTGTTGCTGAATACGTAAGGCTCTTCATGGCTCATGAATCATGCATAGGCATGGAAATCATCAACCAATGGGATGGGGAGTCTGTCAACGACAGGATCCTGTGGGATAATATCCTGATGATGACAATGCCACATGGCAGGCCTGTGTGGGGGTTCTCCAACGATGATTCCCACTCATTGTCGCGCAGCGGCCATGCTTGGAATGTCATGCTCATGCCTGCGCTTACCGAAAGGGAAACCAGAATCTCGATGGAGACAGGTGCTTTCTACGGCGTCAGCCGCGTTGATCGCACACATCATATCAACAGCGCTGGAGTGCCTCGCCGCGGCTCCGCCCAAACCGGGACGACCGCAGAAATGCACGGCGGCGGCCCGCATAATCTCCTGGCGCTCTCCTTTTTCAGCCAAACGCCTCCCCCCGCCATATCGGGTATTGCCGTCAGCGGCAACACCATCGCCATTACGGGGGCTGATTATATTTACATCAACTGGATAGCCGACGGCGAGGTCGTTGCAAGAGGGGATTCCATCGACGTAAGCCATTACGCGGGGATCAACAGCTACGTTCGCGCCGAGTTGGTTGGCCTGACAGGCGTCGCCTACACCCAGCCTTTCGGCGTAAGCAAAGCCGCTGTTCTGAACGCCGCCCCCTCCGCCTCGGTCAGAGTTATCCCCGGCAACACAAACTACCTCACGGTGACAATCGTGGAAACATACTCAAATGGCATGACAAATATCATCAAATCTGATGAAATGGCGATCCGCAACAACGCCGAAGGCATATATGAAGTGGCTGGCTACAAGGTCTACGTCGACACAAAAGGCGATAATCAAATTTGCGCCTGTCATATCGTTGAGACATAAAAATCCTGGCATCAGGCGTCAACGGTCGGCCAATGTGTTTAGAAATGCTATCACTATTTTAGTCGACATTTTCTGTTGCAGGGGGTGTTGTTGTGGGGTTGCGGTTTTAGATTTTCAATGGATGATTAACGGGGCGTTGCGGGGTGTCCCCGCAGAGGGGGTAGCCGCGTATCGGCGCGCTGAGCGCTGATAGCGGCGCAGGGGGAGGCTTCCCCCGCATAAGTTCCGTGTTCCTGCCGGGTATTAAGAATGAAGGATGTCGTGCAGGATATTGGCGACGTTTTCGCGGATGGCGGGGATGGCGCCGGAGACGTTGCATGCGGCGGCGTTTTTGTGTCCGCCGCCATCGAATCGTGCGGCGATTTTTGAGACGTCGATGTGTCCGCGGGATCGGAAGCTCATGCGGCAGAGGTTGTCTTCGAGCTGTGTGAGGAAGATGCTGACTTCGACGCCTCGGATGCTTCTGGCGTAGTTGATGAAGCCGTCGGTGAGGGCGCCGGAGCATCGGCATTTTCGCAGCATGTCGTGTGTGGCATGCAGGCAGGCGATTTTGCCATCGGGTGAGAGCCAGAGGGTTTGCAGGACGAGGGCTAAGAGCTGTAGTTTTTCGACGGGGTTATTTTCATAGATGTGCGAGCAAATGTCCCAGACGCTGATGCCGGTGTTGAGGAGGTATCCGCAGACGTGCATGGCGTCGGGCGTGGTGGATGTGTAGCGGAAGGAGCCGGTGTCGGTGATGATGGAGGTGTAGAGGGCAGTGGCGATGTCCTGGTTGAGTTCGACGCCGAGGGCGTTCATGAGGTGGAAGACGATTTCGCCTGCGGCGGAGGCTTGCCGGTCATGCAGATTGACGAGGCAGTCTTGCCAGGGCACGGCATGGTGGTCGATGTAGGCGTAGGGGCATTGGAGGCGATCGGCTGGAAATGCGCGCCCGAGCAGGCGGGGTTCGGCGCAGTCGAGGACGATGCAGAGGTCGAACTGGGTGTCGTGAAGCTCGTGGACGAAGTCTTTGGCGCCGGGCAGAAAGGTGAAGGTGTCGGGGATGAGGTCGACGTTGAAGAGGGTGACGTCTTTTTTGAGGGCGCGCAGGATGTGCCCCATGGCGATGGCGGAGCCGGCGGCGTCGCCGTCTGGCCGGCAGTGCATGGTGACCAGGAAGCGCTGACCTTTGTGTATCAGGCCGGAGAGCAGGTCCAGGTTGTGTTGCAGGTGGGGCAGTCGTTTGAAGATGGTCATAAGTGTGCCTAATCGTTGATGTCGGGATCGGGTTCCGAGTCTCCCATTTCTCCGTTTTGCCGCAGTTTGGCCAGGAGTTCGGACATGTGGGTGCCGGTTTCGAAGGCGTCGTCGTAGTGGAATACGAGCGAGGGTGTGCGCCTCAGATCCAGGCGCGACAGGACAGAGCGCAGGAAAGGTGTGGCTTTGGTGAGGGCACTGGCGATATCCTCTTTGGGGACATTTGTTGAGCAGAGCCATCGGATGTAGACGAGCTGGAGATCGGCAGTGACTCTGGCATCGGTCAGGGTGACGTTTGCCAGCCGGGGGTCTTTGACTTCCGAGAGCAGGGCGCTGGCCAATGTTCTCAGAATTTCTTGTGCTACCTTTTGTTGTCGATGTTTAGCCATTTGGGGTTCCTCCAAATCCAGTTGAAGTGATGAGAAAAACCGCACAAACTTAACGATTGAAAGCGTGCCGTCAAGCAAAGAATTTTGGATGTGGGTATTTGGAGCATATTCTGGACGGTATTTGCAGGGGTTATTGTTGGGAGGGGATGCGTTGCGGCAAGGGCATGTGAGTTGGGCGAGGGCTTAACTTTCCGCTTGACGCCGAGGGTAATTTATCGGAATCTTTACGCGCATTTTTGGCGCGCTTTTGCGCCGTACGCCGGCCCGGAGTGGTCGTTTTTTGAATGGAGATGCGAAACATGACGAACATGAGCAAGTACGCAAACACTTATTTTTTCCACAAAGGTGCGAAATTTCCTGAGTTTGAGGGCGTTTCGAAAAACGAGCTCAAGGATATATTGGGTGGTAAGGGCTATGGCCTTTATTTGATGCTTTGTGTTCTGGATCTTCGCTGTCCTGTTGTTTTGAATGTTCCGACGTTCCATGCGAACCGTTTGGAGGATGGTCATATTCCGAAGGCTCTGAGTGATGAGATCATGAAGGGTCTTGCGGAGATGGAGCAGGTGAGTGGCAAGAAGTTCGGCGATATCAAGAATCCGCTGTTGGTTTCGGCGCGTTCGGGTGCTCGCTATTCGTTGCCTGGCATGATGGATACGATTTTGAATANTGGTTTGACGGATGAGATCGTGGATGCCCTGGCGAAGGGTGATGCGGCGCGTTTCTGGCTGGATAGCTATCGTCGTCTGCTGCAAATGTTTGGTGATGTTGTGGAGCAGATCGAAGATGAGCATGGCGAGGATCCGTTTGAGGAAGCCCTGCATGCGTTCAAGAAGGCCAAGAATAAGCCCAATGATCTCGATCTTGATGCGGACGATCTTCGCGAGCTGATTGCGCAGTACAAGGCGATTTATGCGAAGTATGGGTATGAGTTCCCGCAGGATCCGAAGACGCAGGTGATGCGTTCTGCAGAGGCCGTTTTCCGTTCGTGGAACAATGAGCGTGCGGTATTCACGCGCCGCCTTGAGGGTATTCCCGATAGCCTTGGTACAGCCGTGAATATTCAGGAGATGGTGTTTGGCAACCGTACGGCCCGTTCTGCAACGGGCGTTTTCTTTACGCGCGACAAGAGCACGGGCGTGAAGCACGACGAGCTGGATGGTACGGTATTGTTCCAGGCGCAGGGCGAGGACGTTGTGGCGGGTA
>WQTY01000231.1 GCA_009786045.1 Pseudomonadota bacterium
GGAAGTGGTTTCGGTTTTGGCGTTTGAAAAGCTGACGTTTGGTGTGGAGGAACTGCGTTTGTTGTCGGCGTATGCCGAGGAGAGCCAGTCTCGATTACTGGGGTACTGTCTGGAGGATTTGTTTGAGATTGCCAACATGTCCTCCAATGTGTCTGAACGGCCGGGATGCCCGGAGCAGCTGTCTGCGGCACTGCGCCATACATTATTGACACTCCACAGCCAGTCCGCCACAACTTCCCTTCTCAAGTTGCTTTCGACGCTGGCAACCCACGAACTCTCGCCGTGTTTGTCGGGAGAGGTGCCCGTGGCTTTGCCGGAAGAAAAGCGTCGGGAGGTTTCTGTTTTGGCCGAGCAAATACGCGAGCTTGTCGACTTGCCTGCGTTTGTTCTCGGCAAACGTGAGGTATCCGGGCCTCCTTTGCTGGCAGCACGTCCGCCGGTGGTTTTGCTGGATGAGACGACGCCGGACATGGGAGAGGCCGGGTGGACAGCGCGTTTAACGTATGCCATGGTGCTGGCGCGCCCTGAGTTCATGCTTGTGACGTGTCTGTCATCAGCCAGTCTGTATGATCATCTTGAGATTGCTTCCATCGCGATCAATCCGCTTCGCCACAAATCCGCCGATTACCCAAAGGAGATTTTGGCGCAGTATCAGACGGTATTGTCGGACTCACGCTATAGTCCCCTTCACATGCCAAGGATATCGCAGGCAACATTGCCTCAGCTCAAGCAGCTTGCGCAGTCATCCAGGCGCATGGCGATTCAGGTGGCATTGCATTTTTCCCAGAGCCTTAGAGATTGTCTTGAGATATTGTGTGAGACTGAGAATGTTCGTTTGCCGACATCGTTGGCCGGCCTCAAATCGGCCATGAAGCAATCGCCTGTCATCAAAGGCCTGGTGCTTTATGCGATGAGTCCGCAGGCGCAGAAGATTCACAGACAGATGTTTGACGATTGAGAGATTGCCTCCCCCTGCATGTTGCGGGAGGAAGGCGTGGGATTTTGGTATCATCATGACGCGAGCCATTCTTCATAATGACTGGCAGCCTCTTCTTGAGGCACAGTTTCAAACGCCGTCCTATTTGGCGTTGAGGGCTTTTTTGATCCAGGAATACCGGCAACATCGGGTTCATCCGAATATGCACGATATCTTCAATGCCCTGCACCTGACGAGCTATGCCGGCACGCGTGTGGTTATCCTTGGCCAGGATCCCTACCATGGCGAGAAGCAGGCGCATGGGCTGAGCTTTTCTGTCCAGCGTCCGACGCCCCCGCCGCCGTCGCTTCTGAATATTTACCGTGAGCTGCAAAGTGATCTCGGGATACCTCCCCCATCGCATGGCGATCTTACGGCCTGGGCGCAGCAGGGGGTGCTCCTTCTCAATACGGTGCTCACCGTTCGCCATGCATCTGCAAACTCGCACCGGGATAAAGGCTGGGAGGCGTTTACGGATGCCGTGATTCGGTGTGTCAATGAGAAGCCGACCCCCGTTGTTTTTGTCCTCTGGGGGCGGTCGGCACAGAACAAGCAGACGCTGATTACGAATCCCATCCATCTCAAGCTCTGCTCGGCTCACCCTTCGCCACTCTCTGTACACAGCGGCTTTCTGGGGTCAAGGCCGTTTTCCCGCATCAATGCCTTTCTCACCAAACACGGTCTTGGGGCTGTGGACTGGCGTCTCGAACCGTAAAGGGGGAAGAAGCGATGGAAGAAAAAAAAGCGACCATTCTGCTGGTTTCTGCAGACGCAAACTGGACGGAAGGGGTACAGGCCTATCTGGAACAGAACCAGTTCGAAGTATGTGTTGAACGTCGCGGCGATGTTGCGGTGGAACGGATCATTTCTGAGTGGCCGGCGCTTGTCATCCTCGATCTCGTTCTCCCCGGCATGGACGGCATCAGCGTTTGCCGGGAAGTTCGTCCTCGCTGGCCGCGCCCCATCCTCGTGGCATCCTCCCGCGACGATGATGTGGATGAGGTCGTCAGTCTGGAGGTCGGTGCAGATGACTTCATCAAGACGAGCATCAGGCTGCGTAACCTCCTCGCGCGCATTCGCAATCTGTTGCGCCGCAGCGATCGCACCCTGGCAGAGAGCGGCGCAGATACGCCCTTTTCATCGGCAGAGCCGCATGGGCTTGCGCTTGACGCTCAGCGCCGCCTGGCATTTGTCGACGGCAAACCAGTCCACCTGACGGGCTGCTCATACGAGCTTTTAAGTTATTTTTTCTCCAATCAGGGCATCATCCTGACGCGTGAAGAAATAAACCGCCAGATGCGCGGCGCAGAGTGGGATGCAGCAGATCGCTCCATCGACCTTCGCATCTCCCGGCTTCGCAGCGCGCTGGGTGACAGCGGCAGATCGCCCCGGTTTATCAAAAGCGTCAGAGGGACGGGGTATATGCTGCTGTGTCAGGCGTAGCCTTTTTTAAGTGGCGGGCGACCGTCCCGGTCGCCCCTACGTGTGTTTTGCGTATATATGCGATTTTTTGGAGGGGGCCGAGCCCCCTGCGCCGCTATCGCACTCGCCCTATCACTGACGGCAGGGTCGCGGCGTCGAAATGGTGCATATTCCAGGAAGCAGGGAGGCGTGGAAGGGAGCGTACTTCGTACGTGACCGACCACAACGACGCCGCTGATGACGACAATGCACCGCCTCGGCGAGCGCGATACGCGGCTACCCCCAAGAGCGGGGCCTCAGTCGCCGGCCCCGCAACGCCCCGCTTTGGGGGAGGGCTGTTCCCCCGGGGAGGGCTGTTCCCCCGAAGTTCCTCTGAATAGCGACTTTCTGGGCAATTGCCTTTGTAGGTCTATGTGGGCTTGACAAAGGGGGGGATTAGGGTCATTCTCCCGCCGCCTTGAGGTGTGATAAATCGAGGCGAGGTTATTTTGGCGCTTGGCGCGGGAAAGGCGAATGAAGGTGATCGTTCCAGAGCCGGCACTTTTGCGGATGCCGTTGTATGTCTACGCCCTGAAGCAGATGCGTCTTGCGGAGCCTGATCGTGTGACGGTGAGTGCGACGCGTTTTGAAGAGATATTGCAGTTTAATGCGTCGCAGGTGCGCAAGGATTTGGCGTATACCGGCCTTGTGGGGCGTCCCCGGATTGGCTATGTGGTGACCGAGCTTATTGAGGCTTTGGAGCGTCTGATAGGCTGGGATGTGGTTCGTGAAGCGTATCTGGTGGGGGCAGGGCATCTTGGGGCTGCACTTTTGGCACATGAACGGATTGTGTCGCATGGTGTGAAGGTTGTGGCAGCTTTTGATGTGGATCCTGTGAAGGTTGGCCGTGATTTTGTGGGTTTGCCGACCTATCATGTGGAGGAGCTGCCGCGCCGTGCACGGGAAGCATCCATAGAGATTGGCATTGTGGCGGTGCCTCATGCGCACGCACAGTATGTTGCAGATTTAATGTTCGATGGTGGTATACGCGGCATTTGGAATTTTGCGCCCATCCGGCTGAACGTTGCAGCGGGTGTGATTGTCCAGAACGAGGACATTTTTTCATCCGTTGTGATGTTGAGCCGGCGCATTGCCGCGGAAGATCATTAGACAGGGGTGTTTGAAGCTGCGCATTGCGGTGACAGTTGCCGCTGCGCACATCCTATTAAAACAGGAAGGGAAAGAGATGCAGGAAAAAAGCGTAAACGACACGGCATCGCGTGTGGATGCGATCATTGAGCGCATTGGGCGTCAGCCCTGCATGCTGGTGCCTGTGTTGCAGGCTGCGCAGGAAGAGTTCAAGTATTTGCCGCGTGAAGTGATGACATTGGTTGCAGATGGATTGGGCGTGCCCCCCGCGCGAGTCTATGGTGTGGCGACGTTCTATGCGCACTTCGCGCTTGAGCCCAAGGGCAAGTATGTCATTCGCTGCTGTGACGGAACGGCGTGCCACGTGAAGGGGTCGTTGGCCATTATAGATGGGGTTCGTGCTTTCCTTAATCTTGTTGATCCTAAGGAGAAGACGACGTCGGATGGTATGTATACGTTTGAGTCGGTTTCTTGTTTGGGGGCGTGTGGTTTGGCGCCAGTGCTTTTGATTGCCGATAAGGTTCATGGTCAGGCGACGGCGCAGAGTACGATTCAGTTCATCAAGGATATGGTGGCGCGCGACGAGGAAGGAGGGAGCAATGATGACATCTAAGGGGCAGACATTGGAGGTGATGGCGTCGTCGTATCGCGAGAAGATGGCGAAGGTTGATCGGCGCGTGATTATTTGTGCGGGTACGGGTTGTATTGCGAATGGCGCGTATGATGTTCGTGATGCCATGATTGCCACGGCAAAGAAGTATGGTCTTGAGGTCGTGATAGATCTGAATGAGGAGATTATCCATAAGGCGGGTGTGTGTACGGTATATTCTTCTGACTCGGGGTGTCAGGGATTTTGCCAGCAGGGTCCATTGGTGATGATCATGCCGGATGGGATTCTTTACTGCAAGGCGAAGGGCTCGGATGGGGCGGAGATAGTCGAGGAGACGCTGATTGGTAACAGGGTGATTGAGCGTTTGCTTTATGTTGATCCTGCGAGTGGTGAGCGTTTTGTTGGTATGGATACGATTCCTTTTTATACGCGTCAGATGCGTACGGTGTTGGCGGAGTGTGGTCATATCGCGCCTAGCTGTATTGAGGAATACGTTGCGAATGGTGGTTATCTGCAGGCGCGTCGTGCGTATATTGAG
>WQTY01000232.1 GCA_009786045.1 Pseudomonadota bacterium
ACGCTCCCTTCGCCTCCTTGCTTCCTAGAATCTGCACCATTTCGACGCCGCGACCCTGCCGTCAGTGATAAGGCGAGTGCGATAGCGGCGCAGGGGGCATTGCCCCCTTTAATAAAATTGCAGTTGCTGCTAAAACCACCCCGGCGCTGCGCGCCACCCCTCCAGGGGGGAATTGAAATGATCCTTCATCCAACACTATGTTGATGCATAATATTTTCAAAGGGAGATATTCATGGCAGTACGCGTACGTTTTGCGCCTTCACCAACGGGTTTCATGCATTTGGGCAATGCCCGGACAGCATTGTTTAACTGGCTTTTTGCCCGGCACCATGGCGGAGAATTCATCCTGCGCATTGAGGACACGGACAGGGAGAGGCATACGGAGGAAGCGGTCGAAGTCATCTATGACAGCCTTCGCTGGTTGGGGCTGAACTGGGATGGTGAGGTCGTGCGCCAGTCGACGCGGCTTGCGCGCTACCATGAAGTTGCCGAGCGTCTTATCGCTGAGGGCAAGGCATATCGCTGCACTTGCTCGCGAGAGGAACTTGAAGCCAAGAAAGAGGCGATGATGGATACGGCCAACCGCACGTGCTATGATCGTACGTGCCGTGATAAGGCATTCGATTCGGATGCCGGGCCTTACGTTGTCAGACTTAAGATGCCGCTTGAGGGTGAGTCGACTTTTGAGGACATGGTTCAGGGGACGATTACCAAGCGTTTTGATGATTTGGACGATTTTATCATGCTTCGTTCAGATGGCATGCCAACCTATCAGTTTGCCGTCGTGGTCGACGACGTAGACATGGCCATCACGCACGTCATTCGCGGCAGTGACCACATTGACAACACGCATGATCAGCTTGGCATCTATCGTGCGCTTGGTGCAAATCCGCCGCGCTTTGGCCATGCGCCGCGCATTCTGGGACTTTCAAAGCGAAAGGGGAGCCCTTCGGTTGAGTACTACCGTGAAGCTTTGGGTTTGCTGCCAGAAGGACTTAACAATTATATCGCGCGCCTGGGCTGGTCCCACGGGGATGACGAGATTTTTACGATGGCTCAGCTCATTGAAGCCTTCGATGTCACCGGCATCAACCAGGCCAACGGCCAATTCGATGAGGAGAAGCTTATTTGGGTCAACGAACAGCAGCTGCGTCTCGTTTCCCTTCACACCCTGGCCGAACATGTCCTTCCCATCTATGCTCGCCATGGCGTCAGCCTCGACCCCAGCGACTGGACATTTAAACTCCTCGAATTGATGCGCAAGCGTGCGCATGACCTCAATGAGATCGTCACCGACAGCCTGTTTGTGTTCCGTGCCCCGGAGACCTATGACGAGGACAGCGTTGCCAAACATTTTAGTGCTCAGACGCCGGCGATTCTTGGCGCGCTCAGGACTGAAATTGAGGCCATTCAAAGTTGGGATGAGGGCACGATTGAGGCTGCCTTTCAGCGCGTCGCAGAGGCTCATCAGCTCAAAATGGGCAAAGTTGCTCAGCCTGCCCGTGTCGCCATCGTCGGCAAAGCCCAGTCGCCGGGCATCTACGAGGTCGTCTGGTTCGTCGGAAAGGCAGAGACCTGCAGGCGTCTGGCAGCTGCCGAAGCTTTTGTCCAGAGTCGATAAAATACGACTTTTTGTGGTTATTTCGATTTGTGCCGTGGCTTTCGCTTGACGCCACGGCCTGTTTTGGCCTAAATGGCTGACGTCGCATCGACGCGTCATTCCGGGGAATGGATTTAAGACAGTCGATGTCTGTTTGGCATATTACAGGCGCATCATCGGCATTACCCGTTGCGGTATGTTCCGAAAGGTTCGTTTTCTTGTGAGCGGATGGCTTGGACTTCCTGATCGTGGGGGGTGCTTTGTGGTTCTGAGCTGTTCGTTTTTGGTCTTTACTTGGTGGAGAGATTGCTGCTGCAACGTCGATGCATTTCTCTGGACTGGCGGGTAGAGTGTGAGTAAAGCAAGAGTCTCTGTGCGTGACATCCAACCCATTCACGCCACTTTCGTGACGCGCAGAAATGCGCCTTCCGATGGTTTTATATTCCTCTGGGGACCGGAGAATGTCGAAAGCTTTGACTGGCTTAGTGCGTTAAAACGCGTAGGCTTGTCGGCGAGCGCGACACTGCCCATTCGTCCCACACAGGCACGTCTCATTTTGCCTGCCAAAGACGGACGCTATCGTATCGAGAATGTCGCTGGCTGCAGTATTTCTGCCGGCGATGCCGTCGAACTTCTTGGCACAGCCTCTTTCGATTTTGCCTCTCGGGAAGGCCGTCACCGGCAAAGGCGCACACCATGCCCATCGGTTGTCGCCTGGAGCATGGCTTCCAAGTTCGCCCTCGAACTCATTGCCCGACAGTGCTTCATCCCTTCCCTGAAAACGAACGGTCATGACCTTTACGCCGTCTGGCAGATTGCCATCGAAAGCTCGATTGATATCGGGCGCATGCGCCAACTTGCCAACCTCATGCCGGCCTGCGCCCATGCCCTCTACAGCATCCCTCATAATCGGTGGGATAAGGAAAAAAGCAATTACCGAGGCGGACCAAAGCGCAGAAAACCCACGATGATGTGGCACCCGGAGGCCCTGCTTCGTGCTTTCCTCGACGCCTCGGTCGATGCTTTCATGCGAAAAGCCATGGCCCGTATGGCACGCGCCGGTGAGATCGTCAACACCCAGGCCATGCTGGCGGCTTTGCCGCGTCCAAGGCCCTCCATGCCGCTTGAAGCCCTTCTGAAATCTGCTTACGACGTCGATTTGGGTGCGCTTCTGGCCCGTCATAAGGTTAGCCTCCAGGCGCCCGCCGAGTCAGTGTCAAACCAGGAAGACGAAGAAGCGGCCTCCGAATTGCAGGATGATGCCTCTGTCCATGAGCACGACATGGGTGATGAATTCCCGGTGCCTCCAGGCGAAATTGCCACGGAAGATTTCCTGAGGCGTGCCATGCCCATGAAAGAATTCGTTTATACGACCCGAACTGAGCTGCAAAATCTGCCCCGTTGGGAAAGCCGCTGGTTCGATGGGCTTATTTCACCAAAGGAGCAATCCAAAATTCCCTACCATCTTGAGGATCCCGATCTCGTTGAGTCCCTTCGCGCCTGGACGACCCCGATTCACGAAGGGAGCATGACGCAGGATGTTGATGCCCGCACGGGATTCTGGCTCGAAGCCCCCGCTTCAAATGATGAATACAGCGCCTGGTTTCTGCGCTACGTCCTCGTTGCCGTCGAAGACCCCACCCTCGCGATCCCTGCCTCTCTCGTCTTTTCCATTGGCACCGAACGTCTGCGCATCGAACAGCATTCTTTCGAGAACCCCCAGGAGAAACTCCTGACAGATCTCGGTCTCGCCGCACAATTCTTCGAACCCATCCAGCGCAGTCTCGACCACTCCAAACCCGAGGGCGTTTTTCTCGATGTCAAGCAGGCCTGGACGTTCATCTCGGAGGTCAGTCCGCTCCTCATCTCAGCCGGCTTTGACGTTCGGCTCCCCGAGCAGCTTAACGATCAAGGTTCGCGCAGATTGCGGGCTCGCCTAAGAATCTGCGATCTTCAGGCCGACGATTTCCAGGACAAAGCGCATTTTGGACTCAGTGAGCTTGCGGCTTTTCGATGGGAAGCAGCCTTAGGTGAGGATGTCGTCAGTGCCGAGGAATTCAAACAGATTGTTGCCCTCAAGCAGCCTCTTGTTCAATGGCGCGGATCCTGGATCCTGATCGATCCGGGCCAATTGCGTGACATTGAGACGCTCATTGATCGCAATGAAACCTGTGGCACGCTCTCCCATTTTGATGCCATGAACCGTGCGCTGACGGGCGTGGCCGATCCCAATCTTCCAAATTCCAACATCGAAGTCGTCGTCGAAGGCAAGATCGCTGATATCCTTGAACGCCTCACGCAAGAGGATATCAGTGATATCACCCTCAAGACGCCGGACACCTTTGTCGGAACACTTCGCCCCTACCAGGAGCGTGGCCTTGCCTGGCTTTCCTATCAGGAACGGCTTGGCCTTGGATGCTGCCTCGCTGACGATATGGGTCTTGGCAAGACAATTCAGGTCATTGGGCACTTCCTCAACCACATGCAGCGTGACCCCAACGACATGCGAGGTTTTCTGCTTGTTTGTCCAATGAGCGTTGTGGGGAACTGGAGGCAGGAGCTCAAGCGTTTTGCGCCCTCCCTGCGTGTCATCATTCATCATGCCCAGTCCCGCGCCCAGTCCATCGAAGCCGTCCGTCAGCAGCTCACAGAGCCGGGAACCGTTGTGATCACCACCTATGGGCTCATCACGCGCGATGTCAGTTTTCTCTATGCGCACCAATGGGCAGTCGTCGTCCTGGACGAAGCCCAGGCGATCAAGAATGCTTCGAGCAAACGCTCCATCAGCGTGCGTGCGCTCAATGCGAGTTTCCGCATTGCTCTGACGGGAACCCCTATTGAAAACCGGCTCAGCGAACTCTGGTCTATTCTGGATTTTCTTAACCCCGGTTTATTGGGAACGGCTACCCGCTTCCAGCGGCTTTATGCTCTGCCCATCGAACGCTACAACGATGAGACAGCTACCGAACGGCTTCGAAACCTCATTTCGCCCTTCATTCTCCGGCGCGTCAAGTCCGATCCAAGCATCATCCAGGATTTGCCGGAAAAAATGGAGTACAAAGTCTACT
>WQTY01000233.1 GCA_009786045.1 Pseudomonadota bacterium
GGGCGACCGTCCCGGTCGCCCGTGCGACGCAGTCGCCCAGGCCGATAGCGGCGCAGGGGGGCTTGCCCCCCACATCGCTTCCCGAGATTAGTAACGATAGCCGTTGGGTTTATACGGTCCTTGAACAGGAACGCCGATGTAGGCTGCCTGTGAGTTGCTGAGGGTTGTCAGGCGAGCGCCAAAGGCGCCGAGGTGCAGGCGCGCCACTTCTTCGTCGAGGTGTTTGGACAGGACGCGCACAGTTTGGCCGTATTTTTCGGCGTTTTCGTGCAGGTCGAGCTGTGCGAGCACCTGGTTGGTGAAGGAGTTCGACATGACGAAACTGGGGTGTCCCGTGGCGCATCCCAGGTTGACGAGTCGTCCCTCGGCCAGGATGATGATCGAATGCGCCTGGACGCCGTCCGTTTCGAGAAAATGCCACAGATGTACCTGGGGTTTGATCTCAGTTTTCGTGACGAGGCCTTCCTTGAGCATGCGCTCCAGGCCGGCCATGTCGATTTCGTTGTCGAAGTGGCCGATGTTGCAGACGATGGCGTTGTTGGGCATTTTGGACATGTGTCCGGCCGTGATGATGTCGCGATTGCCTGTGGCGGTGACATAGACTTGGTAGCCTTGTTCGATGGCCATTTCGACCGTCAGGACATCAAGCCCCTGCATGCAGGCCTGAAGGGCGCAAATGGGGTCGATTTCGGCAATGGCGACTTTGGCTTCCTGAGCGCGCAGGGACTGAACAGAGCCTTTGCCTACGTCGCCAAATCCGCACACGAGGCATCGCTTGCCGCTGAGCATCACATCGGTGGCCCGCATGATGGCGTCGACGAGCGAATGGCGGCAGCCGTAAAGGTTGTCGAATTTGCTCTTGGTGACCGAGTCATTGACATTGATGGCAGGGAAGAGGAGGCGGCCTTCTTCGGCGCGCTGATAGAGTCGATGAACGCCCGTGGTGGTTTCTTCGGAGACGCCGCGCACGGATTTGACGATGCCTTCCCAGAAGTTGGCGCCGCGAACCTCGCGAACATCGTGAAGTATCTGCAAAATGATGCGAAATTCTTCGCTGTCGGCGGTTTCGGCGGCCGGGATCTCGCCTGCCAGTTCGTACTCATAGCCCAGGTGCAAAAGCAGCGTGGCGTCTCCGCCGTCATCGACGATAAGGGTTGGCCCCACAAGCCCGTCTTTGCCGTCAAAGAGAAGGGCCTGCAGGGTGCACCACCAGTATTCGGCCAGCGTTTCGCCTTTCCAGGCAAAGACGGGCACACCACCCAGGATGTTTGCCGAGGGATCATAATTTGAACCAGCAGCGACGCCTGCAGCAGCGTGATCCTGCGTCGAGAAGATGTTGCACGAAGCCCATCGCACTTCTGCACCGAGTTCCACCAGCGTCTCAATGAGGACGGCGGTTTGGATGGTCATGTGCAGCGATCCCATAACGCGGGCACCGGCAAGCGGTTTTTTGCCGCCGTGTGTCTGGCGCAAAGCAAGCAGTCCTGGCATCTCGTCCAGCGCAAGGGCCATCTCGCGCCGGCCAAAGATGATCGTCTCGGGGGAAAGATCTCGCACCTTGTGGGGAAGACGCTCAAAAAGCTTGCACCCCGTATCCATAAATATTTTATCCATATCTTAAGTCCTTTTTCTTTTTCTTTTTTCGTGGGGGAACCAGTTCCCCCACACCCCCTGCAATGCGCAGCATTGCTTGTGGGTAAGGGCGGAATGTTATTGTTTTTGGCAACATTCCGATGCCTTGCAAACAGGAGAGACGCTATTTGTTTGTGTTGTTATACCATATTTCAAATCAAACGTTGACGCTTACTGAACCACCCCGCCCTTCGGGCACCCCTCCAAAGGAGGGGAATTTGAAGCTCTTTTACTCATGATGGGTTTATTTTTGACTTGCAAATGGCATTACCTGAATCTGAAAACTTTGCCATCACGACAAAAGCATGCTCTGTGTTATCCCCTGTCTGCATTATTTGGAAGCAAGCCAGAAATGATGCTTTTTGCCTCTCATCCACAAGCGATACGCAGTATCGCAGGGGGTGTGGGGGAACTCGTTCCCCCACAAAGAAAAAACTACTGCACGATTTGCGTGCCAAAGTTGCCGGTAATGGCATCGTAGGCGTGATCGAGTGACGTAATGATGGCGCGTGCGCCGCCTTTTTCGACGAATTTCATGCAGGCGCGAACCTTTGGTCCCATGCTTCCTGCGAGGAAGTCGCCGCCTTCGGCGAGTGTGTGCATTTCGGACAGGGAAACGGTGCCGACGTTGGTTTCGTTGGGTTTGCCGTAGTTGAGTTTGGCGTGAGCGACGTCGGTGAGGATCAGGAGCACGTCGGCGCCAATGATTTCGGCAAGTTTTGCGCCGGCAATATCTTTGTCGATGACAGCGGCAGTGCCTTCGAGGCCATTTGCGCCTTCTATGACGGGAACGCCGCCGCCGCCGCTTGCGATGACGATGATGCCCGCATCGATCATGCGGCGAATGACATCAGATTCGACGTTGGCTTTTGGTTTTGGGCTTGCCACCACGCGGCGGAATCGCTTCTCGACCGTCTTGGGCTTGACCTCTTTGATGAGCCAGTCGGGTTTGTCGATTTTCAGCTGTGCAGCCTCTGCCTCTGTGAAAAATGGCCCCACCGGTTTGGAAGGATCGAGGTAATCGGGGTCGTCGGCGCTTACGAGAACCTGGTTTACCAGCGCCGCCACCGGCGTTTCGATGCCTTCTTTACGCAAAAGATTGCCCAGCGCCTGTGCAAACATGTAGCCGAGCTGCCCCTGGGTCATGGCGCCCACCACGTCGAGCGGCATGTCGGGCACGAACTTCTTGCCCTCTTCCTGTTGGATCAGCAAATTGCCAGCCTGCGGACCATTGCCATGCGTCACCACCAGCTTATATCCCGCCTTGATGAGTTTGACCAACTCCGCACTCGCCTTGTACACGTTCGCAAACTGCTCCGCCGCTGTGCCTTCGTCGTCGGCACTTTTGATGGCATTGCCCCCTAAAGCAACCAAAATCGTCTTCGTCATGAGACCCTCTCTTACGCAATCATAACCGCACCACCATTGGCGCAAAGCCCAACCCTTGTCGTCATTTTCACAACCTTTGTCGAGTTCTATTTTTGCGAGGGAACACGTTCCCCCACACCCCCTGCAATGCTACGCATCGCTCGTGGGTGAAGGGGCAAAGTGCGTCGTTTGGTGGTTAGATGTTTTGCATTGCGAGAGGTAACCTGCGTCGAAAAAAACACTCCGTTACTGCCGCCCTGAATGGGCATGACACACAGAGCATATGGCAATGCCATACGCGATTTGAGGGGGAAACTTACCTCTTTAAAAATCGTCATAGGGTGCATAGGGTGCAACGGTTTTGTTATAAATCAAAAGGCGCGATAAATCGTGCTGACAACAACTTTAACTGAGCTTTAATCTTACGTTCAAATTCAAAATGGTATAATGTTCGTGAAGCCATTTCGTGGATACGGGTGCTGTTTGTGTGTGCCGTTTCCAAGAGCGCCTTCATTCGGAGCAGACATGCCAAGGCAGATTCACCGCATTACCTTCCTCGCCCTCCTCATCATCGCGTCGCTGTGCCTGTTCACGTCGTGCAACAAAATTTTGGGGTATAGCGATTCATATGAGGATTTGTTTCCCGAATCAAAACGAAACGATGCCCCGAATGCGGCACAGGAACCTGCTCTGGCTAAGAAGTCACTCAGTCATTCAGCCATGGTCGTCAGCAAAGAGTATTACGATAAAGAAGGGCCTGTTTACATCAATGTCAATTTTGAATTGCCAAAATTCGAGGGCGATTATGCGGGCATTCCAGGTATCAATGCATACTACACCCAGATGGCCGAAACGTTTTTTGATGCAAATCCCTGCAATCTGACGATGAAAGAAGTCGAGCGCAAGACTTCTGACAAAATTCCGGAGGATGTTGATTCAGAGAATCCTGTATGTATTTACTACAGGAACTCCAATTATACAGTGACAGTTCTCAGCGATATCATTTCTGTTCTTGTTTTCTTTGATGGTCACGCCGGCGGCACCGGCTGGGGGGAAACTAAAGGCGGTACTTTCGACTTAAATACAGGAAAGAAGCTCGAACTTTCGGATGTGCTTGTCAAAACCATCGACTATCCGAATGATATATTCGAAATCCTCACGAAAGCCATAGCGCCAAACGCGCAGGAATATATGCTGATAGCTGACGAAGGCCTGGGCATCATCAAAACTGCGTACGATTTAAATGATTTTGCGCTCACAACAAATGCGTTGCTGTTGTTTTTTCAGAAGTATGCGATCGCCGATGGCGCCACTGGCATGCCCCAGTTTGAATTCTCCTACGAAAGCCTCAAAGATGTCCTGGCAATCGACGTGAGCCATGCGCAGACGCTTTGATCCTCGCTAGTAGTGGCAGACCCATGTGTCTGCCTTTTTGTACACGGAAAACCCCATGCAGACCATCGGTCTTATCCTGGCCTACGACGGAACCCCCTTCGTGGGCTGGCAAAAACAAGCCGGAAATATCAGCATTCAGGGATGCCTCGAAGACATCCTGGCGCGCATGCACGGGGGTCAGCCCGTGCCCGTTCGTGCAGCAAGCCGAACCGATGCCGGCGTACACGCCGAGTGGCAGG
>WQTY01000234.1 GCA_009786045.1 Pseudomonadota bacterium
AATGGTGCAGATTCCAGGAAGCAAGGAGGCGTGGAAGGGAGCGTACTTCGTACGTGACCGACCACAACGACGCCGCTGACGACGAAGATGCACCATTTGGGCGAGCGCGATACGCGTCTACCCCCAAGAGCGGGGCCTCAAACGCCGGCCCCGCAACGCCCGCTTTTTCTTTGTGGGGGAACCAGTTCCCCCACACCCCCTGCAATGCTGCGCATTGCTTGTGGGTAGATGGCGAAATGCATCATTCTGCGAAGGCAGGAGAATTTTAGAGCTCGACACCCGTCTACCCCCTGCTTGGGCAGCACTGTTGCCTTTGGACAAAAAATATAGGGCAGCAATCTGCTGCCCGTTACTATCCGAAAGCGTGAGGATCGCCGTCTCCGCCAGGGACGGGATCGGTTTGGACAGCATCAAGCTCGCTTTGGTGGCGAAAAACGCCCTGATCATCGCGAATCATGATGGTGCCAACGGGGGCATTCAAGTACTCAATGATGTCTGGTGAATAGTTGCACACGAGATTAAGGTGGACAGTGCCAAAGTTCGTGGGTTCCGCAAGAAATTCTTCGGATTCGTCTCCGGCAAAAAATCGCCACCCCGAGTCGATGCTCTCAACGGCACCCTCTCGGATCATGACCGAGACCCGGTAGCCGTCGCACAAAACTCGTTCGCTGCAGACGCAGGCAAGGTTAAGGCGTGCCTCATCCAGGAGGGGACGAATGGCATTCGGGTCGATGGCCAGGGTCTTCTGAACGACGAAAAACCAGGAGTTGAGCGCCCAGATGTTCTCTTCAAAAAGGCGCTGCACGCTGGCCATATTGATATTGAGAAAACCCGACAGCCCTTCCTCTTCGTTGCGATCCATCGACACGAACATGAAATAGACACTTCCACACAGCGCACTGATGGCAAATTCGGCCCAGTTGTTGAAGAGAGAGAGGGCATTATGCACTTCGGCGTTGAGGCAGAGCCGGTAGTAATCGTCGTTGATGATGCCCGCAGCATGGGCTGCACGGCAGAGCATGATTCTTTCGCCGATGTCCCAGGCGAGGAACCCCTGCAAACCTACGAGATCGCGAAACTGCGCGGCAAAGTCGCGGCTCTTGAAGTAGAGTGTGCGGGATTCGCTGTCGAGTTCATCGGGGTTGAAGTTGGGCTGGTTTTCCCAGTCGCCGACGAAATCCTGATATTCGTTAAAAATATGGAAAAATTCGTGGGCCTGAATGTTCAGTGACTCTGCATCATGGACGCCAAAGACGTTGCCCAGGTATTCGCGCAGCTCGGCCGCGTCTTCTTCTGTTTCACAGCGAGAAAAAGCGTCAAAACCAATGTGGCCGCGGATTCCGGGAAGACGGCGAAAGGACTGAATGCCAGAGAGTACGGCGGCAAAAGTTTCGAATTCGAGAAATTCTCTCGGTTCATTCTCCTGCTCAAGCAATTTCTGATCAAGCGACGCTTTATAGGCCGAAATGGTTGAGAAAATCGCTTCCATCTGTGGCGTCATAGACATGCGGGCCTCCCGGTTTAAGATAGCTGGCACTATGCCTTGAGTGACTGATAGATGTCAATGCAAGCTTTTGCAGTTTGCGTCAAGCTTGTGATGCTGTCGAGTGCCTGGCTGACGAGTTTTTGCCAGAGGTCTTTCTTGGCAAACAGGTCGACGGCATCCATGGTGGCATCGAAGAAGGCATCACTGTCATACTGGGCAAAGGTGAAGCCATTGTCGGTGTCATGGATGGCGTCGAGGTTATGCACGCCATGAATGCCTGCTGCACAGCCCTGCTTCCTGGCCACGGGAATGCACCCGAAACGCATGGATGTGAGGTAAAGCGTGTCGAGGGACTCGCCGCTGGCAGGCAGGAGGACGATGTCGGAAGCAGACAAAATCTCGCGCACATTTGACTTGCAAAGTTCTTTTTGAGCAGAACAGAGATCTTCGTTAATGAAGGCGATGCTCGATTTAAACTCCTGTGTCCAGCCCTCAATGGCGCTTGAATAGGCTTCTTCGCCGCAGCCACAGACAACGAGATTGACGCGCCGATCCATGAGGTCGTCCAGAATGTCGTTGAGCAGGTCGATGCCGGAGCTCTGATTGAGATGGCCAATGAAGCAGATAAGCGGTCGCTGAGAATCTTTGTTGAGCTTGTGCTTTCGAACAAACTCCGCTTTGAATTGTGCTTTGGGGGCGAGGTTTGTCTTGTTGAAACCGGCCAGAGGGCCTGACTCGGGGTCACAGCGTTTGGTGTCGATGCCAATGGGCAGAACGTAAAGGCGATTGGCACGGTTAAAGAGGACACCTTCCATGCCGATGTCTTTGCCCTTTTGCGCGACGTGCTTTACGACGGTGTCGTTTGGGAATAATAGGGCATCCGCAAAGAGGTAAGCGCCTTTGAGGACGCTCATTTTGCCATAGAACTCGACCCCCTCGCTCGTGGCAAGGGATTGAGGCAGGCCCAGGCGCGCAACGTAATCAAGCGCAATTTTGCCCTTATCCTCAATGCTTTTAACAAATTGGACAGCTTTGGTGCGAGAAATCCTGGCTTCCTTGGCATAGGCCGTGCGCATGAGAAGCGGAACGAGACATGTCTCCAGCCCGTCGCAATGGATGATGTCGTAGGGCGTTGCTGACTGGATGATCCATTGACAAACGGCATGGGCAAAAATACCCGCCGCGCGGATGCCGGAGTCATGCGTCAGGCTAAGTCCCTGTTTCAGCTCCTTGTGATCGAGATAAAAGGCACGGATGTGCCCGTCGCGGCGGCCCTCAAGTATCCTCACAGCAAAGCGCCGGCCATCGAAATGCACATCGCCATGAATCAGACGCTCTGCAAGCAGGCTTGCGCCCTCGTCTATTCCGTCGATATGGGGAATCACAACGTCCACTTTCACACCAGCGTCGAGAAGGTGCTTCGGCAAAATATCAGCCAGCGATTCTGCCGAACAAAATCCACTTCCTACATACAAAATCTGCATCATCCCTGTTGTACCTTCCCTTATCTTGTACGATGATTGCGCATTCAACTGGTGTGCTGAATGCTGCTCGTATAGCCAAAACAGACCTCCTCTCGCCAATTAAACGAAAGGCCCACAATACTAACGCTGAACAAAGAACAAAGTCAACAGGCATAACAAAGTCGCACAGGGTCTGGAAATGGCACGATTTGTATGCAGGCCATGTCTTCAGGATGGGGCAGAGGCATGGCAGGTGCAGACGGTCGCACCATGGTGGAAGAGAAATCGGGTGGGGAGGCGGCATCACAGGACTGCAGAGCAGTGACGGCGGAGAAAATTTGACCTGGCTATAAATTGTTGGATAATGTTGCCGCGCGTTTTTGTTGGATAGTATCGAGAGCGTGTTTACGCGCACAAGACTCGCCGCGGCGGGTCTCAGCCATCAAAGCCAACTGTCATTAGGAAGACTGCCCATGCTCGTGAAATGCGACCAGTGTTCGCAAAGCTATCAGGTTAACGAATCACGTCTGCCGTCACAGGGCGCCAGGATCAAGTGTCCGTCCTGCGGTAATGTATTTCTGATCAAGCCGCCGTCCGCCGAGGAGACAGGGACGTCTCAGCTGGCCAAGACGCTTGAGGTGCCGAAGATCGAATCCGCAGGTGCTCCCAAATCCGCAGGTGTTCCCAAAGATGACACGCCGTGGAAGATTTGCCATGCCGGCTTGACCTATACTTTCTACGGGGTTGACAACCTGCGCGACTGGCTGGCACAGCGTGCCACGCTCGCAGGGGTCAAGATCGCACATAACAATGAGCAGTGGCATGAGTTTGGCGATTACCCCGAGGTGTTGACCACCGAGCTCATTACAAAGTTTTTTCCGCTGGGCGATGTCCCCAAGTCGTCAGATTCGTCTCTGGGCAGCGTAGAGAGCCGCGACATGAGCAATACCCTGCCTGCGGCTTCGAGCACGCCGGTGGCCAATGTTGTCTCGGATTTCAGTGTTTCGATGGCTTCCGTCGGTACAGTCAAGTCGATCAAACAGGCCCGGCGTGAGCGGCAGAAGAGCGCGCAGGGCGGCCATGGCAAAGCGATTGGCGCTGCCATTTTCTGTATCGCCTGCGTCGGTGTGCTCGTGGCTGTGCTGACAGGGTATGATCCTTTCGCGTCCGGGACGGACAACAGACAGGCCGGCATGGTGGATGGCGAGGAGTACCTCGTAGAGGACGTGCCTGCGGTTCAGGGTGTGCATGAAGGGACGCCAGGCGTCGAACCGTTTGCCGGCACTTCCGCACCTGTTCCCGTACAGATCTCCGAAGAGGAGGCAGCGGCACTGGCTCATGAAAATGTTCAGAGAAACCTCGATACTGCCAGGGAAATGATCAAAAACAGGCGCTGGCCGGAAGCGCGCGTCGTCCTTGAGTCCCTGCTCAAGGAGTCGCCCAATGAGATTGAAGCCATGCAAATGCTTGCAAGGGTGTATCGAGAGCTTAGTCTCCGGGATTTGGCCGGCACCATGGAAGCGAGCATTGTGAGACTCAGAGGCGCACAGAAAGCCGTTAATTAGGGCGTTTTCATTGTTTTATACGGTGTAGGGGCGGTTCGCGAACCGCCCCTACGGCGTTATGTACCTACCCAAAGCGGGGCGTTGCGGGGCCGGCGATTGAGGCCCCGCACAGGGGG
>WQTY01000235.1 GCA_009786045.1 Pseudomonadota bacterium
AATCTGCACCATTTCGACGCCGCGACCCTGCCGTCAGTGATAAGGCGAGTGCGATAGCGGCGCAGGGGGCACGGCCCCCTCCCCTAAAATACTACGGCTTGACCACGCGGCCGACAAAGAGCATCACCGCTTTTTCGCCCTGAACGAGGGCGAAGGTAAAGGGACGATCGGCGATGAAATCGACGGGGTCGCCTTGTGGCAAAAGCATGCCTCGCGTCATCATCGGAACGGCCGTGGCCGCAGCGGCTTCGGTGCCCTCTTCGTTGACATCAATAAAGGCCTTGTGCAGGACATCCGATACCATCAGATCGGCCCCGGCGGCCATGCGCGAAAAATTGGCTTCCTGGTCAAACGCGAGCTTCATGCCCAGGCCTGTGAGATGCTCCTTGAGGCTCAGGCTCGCTTCGATCCTGAATTTCGGCAGCGTGAGGTTGACCTGGGCAGGCCTGGCCTCCGTGATCATGGTGCGCAAAAGCTCTGGCGTCAGGCTTGCTTCAACCGCACCGAGCGCTTCAACCTCAGATTTGCCGTCGACGCGGTTCGGCAGAATGACGAGCATCCCATAGGGGCTGCCGGCATACGGCATGACCAAAGCCATGAACTGCTCATGGACATAGAGCGGAAGCTGCTTGGACAGGTGCATCATGTCGACCTGAACAGCGCCATGCGGCGCAGCGAAATCCCCTTTTTTGGTAAGATTCGCATCAAAAGCGTTCGCCCAGGGCGCCTTGAAATACACTGCATTGGTCAAAACCAGACGCGTCAGCGAGTTGATCGAACCGGACGGAAGAATATCCTGAATCTTGCCATTCGTGGCCTGCGCCACCGCATCGTTGATAATCTTCCGGCTCGCTTCGAACGCCATCCTGAAATCGACCGCTTCGGGAAGCGCCCGATAGTAATCCCGAACGCGCGCAAGATAGTCTTCGGCAAGCGTAAACGTCTTTTCGACCCAAAGGCGATTGTCGATGTTGACCGTGACAAACGGCGCAAACTCGCCCAACAGCGCTGCCTCGACCTCAGACCCAAGACGGCTGAGGTTTCCGGCATCAGGAAGGCTCAGCGCCGTTCGCATCTGCGACGCCGTTTCACCGCAGGCGCCCTCCAGAACCATCCCCATGGCACGCTGCACGGAATAGGGCGATACAATCGCACCGGCACCCACCTGCAAAGGCGCGGCCCGCAAAAGCGACAACCCCAAAGCGTTGTTCGCATCGACCCACGCCGATACCTCGGCCACCACCGCTTCAGAGGCAATGGCACAAGTCTCCGCCTTGGCAACCTCTGCCTCCGCTTCTGCCACAAGCTCGACCGGATCGAGTGCCTGAACCTTCTGCGCCTTGTTGCACCCAAACACACCCATCGACACCATCAAACACACCAAAACAAATGCTTTTCTCATTTTCCGAACTCCTGCCCATCATAAGGCATAATCCATACTCTGAAATGCCCCCCATGTGGCACAAGCTTAACCCGTCAAGCCACAGGGATAAAGTAATTTTTGTTCGCTCCCCCAGGCGAGTTATCGCCAGCGATCAACGCGCAAATAGAAGTTGGATTTTTTTTCTTCGCCCATCGTCGTGTATTTGCCGTGCCCCGGCAGGAGGGTAACCTCGTCGGGGATATGGCTGATCATGAGGTCAAGGGAACGCCTGAGCTCGGTGCCCGATCCGCCCTCAAAGTCCGTTCGCCCAACGGAGCCCTTAAAAAGCAAATCGCCGGTAAAGACGAGTTTTTCGAGCGGCAGATAGAAAACAACGCCGCCGGGCGTGTGACCGGGCGTCAAAAGCGAGTAAACCTGAAGCTGTCCCACCCCAAAGTCGGGTGTTTGCGCCAAATCGACATCGCACGGGGGCATCTCGCTGCAGGGTACGCCAAACATGCGGCATTGATCCGGTATGGCATCGACCACCTGCTGCTCAAGCGCATGATAGGCAACTTTGATATCGGGGAAAGCCTTCTTGATACCCTTTGCACCATACATGTGGTCGATATGCGCATGCGTAAAGAGCATAAACTCAGGTACTGCCCCTTCGGCACGAATGGCTTCCACGATCTCGCCGACGTCTCCCCCGGGATCGATGACCGCCGCTCGCTTTGTCGCCCTGCAAATCAATATGAAGGTGTTCACGCCGAATGCGCCAATGCAATATCGAAGAACACGCGCTCCCTCAGTTTCGAACGCATCATGGTAGTGCGACATAGCTCCCTCACGAATTAAAGACGATCAAATGCGCCAACGCCTTCCCGCCGCATCGTCGTCATGTCCGGCCAAGGCGCATAACCTTCCGGCGCAGCCTCAGCGAATCAAACACGGTGCACCAGCGCACACTTGTCACAAGCCGCCAGCTGCTTCACCATCGCCACAGCGTTGATAACACTTTTTCATCCCATTCGCACAGCACAATCACTCAAAGAGGTCCCTCAAATCGAGTCCTGCGGGATAGCCATACGAAACATAATCGTCAAAACCGTACGTGAAGAGGCCTACGGGCATATCGGATACCAGGTCATGGCGGCCGGCATTCACAGGGTGATAGGCATAGCGGAAGGTACCGGTGCCAAAGAGCGTAAACGCATCCTCGGCTATCTCCTCGCCATCAAGCCAAACCCTGGCGCCAACAGGCGCAATCACCGTGATGAAGTTTTCCCTAAAGAAGGCAGGCACCAGAAAGACATACTCGCGGCGATACTGCTCGACAGGAACGCCAATGATGTACGATGGATCACCGATGTTGGCAGAGTTGTGGTTGGGTGCCAGGGTATCGGGATCGAGGGGATCGTTTTGACTTGCCATAAATTGTCCGACGAGGACAGGTGCTGTGGCCTCAATGGTAAAGCTCTCGGTGGTGAGGATATCGATCCATTCTCCCGCCCCAAGGATCACTTCAGGCGAGGACGTGACCTGCGGGCGGGTTGTCACCCTCGTGGCATCGGTGCGGGCAAGAATCCGCCACACGTCGCGCTCCTTGCCGCGCGGTTTGAGCTTAACCGCATTGTACCGCCTGCCCCACGCACTCAGTGGATACTGCTGGTGTTCGATGTGGTCGGCACAACAGGTCACCGGATCCGTCTCTGGTATACTCGTCGCCTCAACGCCGGCAAAAACGGCCACCAGCTTATCACTCGTCACAAGGCTCCCCGTGACATCGTCGCCCTTTTTGGCAGTTTCAAGGTTCAAAACGTCATACTGATCCAAAATAAACGTCTGCTTATCCCCCCTCTTCATCGCATGAATCACGCCCCCCGTCTTATCGACGCCAGCCCGGATGTTGCACGAAGCGACAAACTCAACCGCCGTTTGCCCGGGCTCTGTCGCCACCACCGTGACAAACGCATGGAATTGATCGTAATGCTGAGGCCGGCCCAGCGCCATATAGCGCTTTCCAAGCGCCGTCGTAGGAAAGAGAAGCGACGCATCATTCGAATACACCCCCACATTATTGAGCGGATTAAACTGCGCCGCCGTAATGGGAAGATCCGACTTGATATAGTAAGCCACATCCGTGATGCTGGTGTTGTTGACAGCATATGCCCTTGGACAGGCCACACCGCCATCGTAGCACTTATCCGGCAAATAAACGGTTCTGATCCCTTTGGGCGGTATCTCAAAAGACAGCGACTCCCTGACCCGGCCATCCTCCTTGATGCGAATCACCACACTGGCCGAATACACATCGTGCGCATTGCTCAAAACGACGGCAAAAGGCTGCCCCGCGGCATCGTAAACACCCGCGTCAATGGCATTGTGCAAATCGACAGCCCAGTATTCACAACCAATATAACTGGCCTCCTTCGTTGTCTTTTCGCAAATCGACACGCACGCGCCCTCGTCACACACGGACTTCGGCAAAATCGACACACACGGCGTCTGAACGGTATAAGCCGTGCCCGCCTCATTGCACAAAAGAATCGCCGACTCATCAAGGCAACGCCCGCTCCCCGCCACACAAACGCGCGGCACGCACGCCCCATCCACGCACGTCAGCCCCGCCGCACAATCAAATTCACCCTTCCCCGTACCCAGCGGATTGCACCCCGAAAACTTCCCATTCTCAAGACACGCATCAATGCTCCCTGGTTCACAAACGACACTGCCGCACACCCCACCAAAACAAAGCGTACCCTCGGGACAATACGCTCGCTTGCGCTCCGAGCCCACACAATGCAGCACCTCCTGCTCCGAAAGGCAGATGTTCTGCTTCGGGTCACATGGCGTAACAATCGTCCCCCCGGGATCATCCTCACCGCCACCACCGCTGCTGCCGCAGCCAACCATCAAACTCAACAGGGCAATGCCTGACCAAAACGCGCTTTTTGTCTTCCTCAAGGCCTGCCCTCCTGCTAAATGAACGCCGCCGCAAGGCCTAGACGCTAGCACATTTCCCCGCCCCCTTCAACTCGGGGGAGCTGGTGTCCGGTGTCCAGTGTCCAAACTGGGCCTAATCTGGCAACTGGCAACTGGCAACTGGCAACTGGCAACTGAGCTAAGGGGGGCAGCCGCCCCCTGCGCCGCTATTGGGCATACGCCCAATACGCTGCTACCCCCTCTGCGGGGCCTCAATCGCCGGCCCCGCAACGCCCCGCTTCCCAGGGAGTGTACATTATTCTGTACGGGCGG